>DAHZZC010000864.1 GCA_027435495.1 Planctomycetales bacterium | reverse complement strand
GGTGGCGAACGTCAACGAGGAGCTGTCGAAGGTCGCCATCGGCCGGGATCCTGCCGACCAGGTTGGGCTCGACCGGGCAATGATCGAGGCCGACGGCACCCCGAACAAGGGGAAGCTCGGCGCCAACGCGATTCTGGGCGTGAGCCTTGCGACCGCCAAGGCCGCCGCCTCGGCACATGGCCTGCCGCTGTACCGGTACATCGGCGGCGCCAACGCTCGGGCTCTTCCTGTCCCGATGGCGAACATCATCAACGGCGGGAAGCACGCCGACAACAAGATCGACTTCCAGGAATTCATGGTGATGCCCGTCGGCGCCCAGTCGTTCGGCGAGGGCATCCGGATGGTCGCCGAGATCTTCCACACGCTCAAGTCGGTCCTGAAGAAGGCTGGCCACAATACCAACGTCGGCGACGAGGGCGGCTTCGCGCCCAACCTCGACAACGAGGACGCCATCAAGTTCATCCTCGAGGCCGTCGACAAGGCTGGCTTCCAGGCGGGCCGCGACAAGGACATCGGCATCGCGCTGGATACCGCCTGCTCCGAGCTTTTTGAGGAGGGCGGAAAGAAGGGCTATCGCTTCTGGAAGTCGGCGCCCGACAAGACGCTCTCCAGCCAGCAAATGATCGATCTCTTCGGGTCGTGGATCGACAAGTATCCGATGATCGTCTCGATTGAGGACCCACTCGATCAGGACGACTGGCAGGGCTACGCCGCGATGACGAAGGCCCTCGGCGGCCGGGTTCAGATTGTCGGCGATGATTTCTACGTGACCAACACCGAGCGGCTCTCGAAGGGGATCGCCGGCGGCTGCACGAACAGCATCCTGATCAAGGTCAACCAGATCGGCACACTCACCGAGACGCTTGAGGCGGTCGAGATGGCGCACCGGGCGGGCTGGACGAGCGTCCTCTCGCACCGGTCGGGCGAGACCGAGGACACGACCATCGCCGACATCGCCGTGGCGACGAACTGCGGCCAGATCAAGACCGGCAGCGCCAGCCGGTCGGATCGGATTGCCAAGTACAACCAACTCCTTCGCATTGAGGAACAGCTCGGCAAGGACGCGATCTACGGCCCCGGGCCGAAGAAGTAACCGGCGATTGCCCGAACGTCCAGAAACCATCCCTCCGCCGGTGGGCTCGGTGTTGAGCCCCCCGGCGCTGGTTGACGAAGGTTTTCGAGGAACCTGGGCGAACACCCATTGCAGCGGGCGGCTGAATGGCGTATAAATCCTTGATGATCGTCACCGATCTACCCCGACATGACAGTACCCTTCGGCCCATCTCGCCGCTCCCCTCTCCCGCGGTGCTTCCCCGCTACGAGAAGCCCTGGACGAGTGAAGTCGGCAAGACCACCTTCAGGGACCCCACCTGCCAACAGAACCGAGTGATTTCGTGGCGTGAATGCCGTTCCGCGACCTGAGGCCGGAACCCCGATCCACTCCGAGGAAACCCGCTGGTTGGCGCGTAGGACGCTGATCTTTCGGTCCGCGCGGCGTCTGCGTCGTCGGGATCGAGTGTGGTCTCCCTTCCTGCGATGGAGGGGGCCGTATCCTGTCACGATCTTCATCGAGTCTGAGCCGAGCTGAGTCGATCTAATCCGATCTGATCGGGACTGAGTCGCGGCTCGCCGCGGCCCTCGCCAAGAAAACGCCTGCCTCCGGATGCCGGGAGTTTCCCGTCGATGACCCCCCGCCGATCGCCCCAAGAAGCCCGAGTGCGCTGCCGATGGAAGCACGGCCCGATCCCCGTCCTGGGGCTCATCGGTGGGATTGGCGGCGGCAAGAGCGAGGTAGCGCGCCGGCTTGCCGGTCGGGGCGCCTGGGTGATCGACGCGGATGTCGTTGGGCACGAACTGCTGGAGGAGCCGGCGATTCGCGATCGGGTCGTTTTGCGGTTCGGGCCGGGCGTTCTCGAAGCGGGATCTGGCATGTCGAGGGCGATCAGCCGGCGCGCCCTGGGCCCGATCGTCTTCGGCGACCCCGTCGCCCTTCGCGACCTGGAGGCCATCCTGCACCCGGCGATGCGTCATCGATTCGCCGAGACGATCGCGGAGCAGGAGCGCGGGGGAGATCGCCCCTGCATTGTGCTGGACGCGGCCGTGCTGCTCGAAGCCGGCTGGGACGAACTCTGCGACCGAGTGGTCTTCGTCGATGCGCTGAGAACCGAGCGAGAGCGAAGAGTGGGCGTTTCGCGGGGTTGGTCCGAGCGAGACCTAGCGGTCCGCGAGCAGGCGCAGTGGCCCATCGAGGAGAAGCGCCGGCGGGCCGACTGGGTGATAAGCAATGCCGAGGCCATGGAATACCTGGATTCTGAGGTCGACCGCCTGCTGTGTCGGCTGGAGGCATCGTCCGAGCCGGCCCCGGCCGGGTCGTTGCCGTCCGTGATCGGTTGAAGTGCGAGGAGGTCAGGACGCCGCCCGACGTGGGCGGCCTGGCCGGGCCGCCGACCCGGGGCCGAGAAGCGAACCACATTTCGGATTGTTCGAGGAGAATGGACCCGATGCCCAACGAGACGCGCCCCCGCCGAGAGTCCTCCGGCACTTCCCGGATTCGCAAGACGAGCAGCACCCCGGCCCCTGCGCCGCCAGCAGAGAGTGGGGATATCGCGGGGGCCGGGTCCGCCCCTCCCATGTCGTACGGCCCAGGAGCCTCCGAATCGGCCGTTGGATCCGAGCCGGTTCGCGACCGAAAGGACCGGGAGAGCTACCGCGAGGAGGGCCCGGCTGACCGCGAGCCGATTCGATATCTCCGCGATCGGAGCGACCGCGAGCCGATTCGCGAGCGGCTCGACCGCGATCGTGCGGACCGCAGCGACCGTGCCGACCGCGAGCCGGGCCTCACGGTCCGCGAGCGCCTGGCCCGCGACCGCGCCGAACGTGAGGCCGGCCCGATCCATCACGAGGGCATCCCGATCGCTCGCGACCGCGATCGTGATCGCGACCGCGATGGGACGGGGCCGTTGCTTCGCGAGCGCAACCGCGACCTCGAGCCGATCCCCTCGTTCCGCGATCGCCCGGAGCGTGAGGCCCCGTACGTCGCTCGTGATCGTGACCGGGACCGGGATCGGGATCGCGATCGCGATCTGAGCCCGCCTGTCCGCAATGAGCGCCCGGCTCCGCCCGTCACTCCCGAGGCACCCGTCGAGTTCCCCGACGAGGACGAGGATATCTTCGGCGACGTGGCCCTGCACGACCGCTACGAGGACATCAAGCGCGGCGAGATCCATCTCACCGAGCTTCAAAAGATGACGATGCCCCAGCTCATCCGGACGGCCAAGTCCGAGGGCATCGCCGACTACATGGGCCTGAAGAAGCAGGATCTGATCTTCAAGATCCTCAAGGAGCGGGTCAAGCAGAACGGCCTGATGTACGGCGAGGGGACACTGGAGGTCCTTCCCGACGGCTTCGGCTTCCTCCGGAGCCCGGATTACAACTATCTCCCCTGCCCCGACGACATCTACGTCTCGCCCAGCCAGATCCGCCGCTTCGGTCTCAAGACGGGGGCGATCGTCTCGGGCCAGATCCGTCCGCCCAAGGAGAACGAGCGGTATTTCGCCCTGCTCCGGGTCGAGGCCATCAACTTCGAGGATCCCGACAAGCTCAGCGAGAAGGTCGGCTTCGACGATCTGACACCGCTCCATCCCCAGGGCCGCATTCGCCTGGAGACGACCGCCGACGAGGTCAACATGCGGGTCGTCGACCTCGTCACGCCGATCGGCTTCGGTCAGCGCGGGGTGATCGTGGCACCGCCCCGGACGGGCAAGACGATCCTGCTCCAGAAGATCGCCAACAGCATCCTGACCAACCATCCCGAGTCGTACGTGATGGTCCTCCTGATCGACGAGCGGCCGGAAGAAGTCACCGACATGGAGCGGTCGGTCAAGGGACCGACCTCCGAGGTGATCAGCTCCACCTACGACGAACCCGCCTCGCGGCACATCCAGGTCGCCGAGATGGTCATCGAGAAGGCCAAGCGGATGGTCGAGTACGGCAAGGACGTCGTCATCTTGCTCGACTCGATCACGAGGCTCGCCCGCGCCTACAACACCGAGGCCCCGCACTCGGGCAAGATCCTCACCGGCGGCATTGACGCCTCGGCGCTTCAGAAGCCGAAGCGGTTCTTCGGGTCCGCCCGGAAGATCGAGGAGGCCGGCAGCCTGACCATCCTCGCGACCGCTCTGGTCGATACCGGGAGCCGGATGGACGACGTGATCTTCGAGGAGTTCAAGGGGACCGGCAACATGGAGCTGCACCTCGACCGTCGGCTGGTCGACAAGCGGGTCTGGCCGGCGATCGACGTGAACAAGTCAGGCACCCGCCGCGAGGAGCTTCTGATGGACGCCGAGGAGCTGCGCCGGGTCTGGATCCTCCGCCGCGTGCTCAACGACATGAACCCCGTCGAAGCCATGGAACTCCTCACCGGCCGGATGAAGAAGTCCAAGACGAACGCCGAGTTCCTCATGGCGATGAACCTGTCCTGAGCGTATTGAATTCGATTCACCACAGAGGACTCAAAGGTCACCGAGAAAAGACCGAGTTCAAGAATGATTTTTTTGAATTCTCTCCCGTCTCTGTGTTCTCTGTGTCCTCGGTGGTGAATCGATCCCTCCCGGCCCCCGGGGCAGGCTATCGACCCTTTCTACAATGAACCAGTACATCGGTGATTTCTCCCCGCCCGCCGGGCGGTTCGCGATCGTGGCCTCGCGGTTCAACGCGATGGTGACCGAGGCGCTGCTCTCCGGATGCCGCGACGCCCTGGCGCGGCACGGCATTGCGGACGACCGGATCGACGTGGCGTGGGTTCCGGGATCGTTCGAGATTCCTCTGGTCGCGCGGAAGCTGGCCGAGACCGGCCGGTATGCGGCGGTGATCTGCCTGGGATGCGTGATCCGCGGTGAGACCTCGCATTACGACCACGTCGCCGGTCAGGCGGCGGCCGGGGTGATGCAGGCCGGGCTGGCGACGGGCGTTCCGGTGATCTTCGGCATCCTGACGACCGAGAACGTCGAACAGGCGCTGAACCGCTCCGGGTTGAAGTCGGGCAACAAGGGCGCTGACGCCGCACTCGCCGCGATCGAGATGGTCAACCTGCTCGCCCAGATCGAGCAATAGGGCCGACGAAGGGGCGCGACGATGACGAAGGCTCTGCTGCCGCAAGCGTTCTGGTTTCGGATCGCGGCGCCCTGTCCGAGGGTCGACGGTCTCCCGATCCGAGACGCCCGCCGCCCGCTGGTCGAGTTGCCGCCAGCCAGCATCCTCCCTCAGTGCGCCCGGCTGGATGGCCGATTGCCGTGGGCCGAGGTTGGCGTCGGCTGGAATCCTGGGGGACTGGCCGTGGTGATCCGCGCCGAGGGCCTCGGCGATCCGAAGCTCACCGCGGATCGGCCAGAAAACTTCGCTGACGTGAACCTCTGGATCGACACCCGCGATACTCGTGACGTCGCCCGGGCCACGCGGTTCTGCCACCGGTTCGTGGTTGCGATTCAACTCCAGCGGCCGGGCAAGACGCTGAACTCGGAGGTCGTTCACAAGCCGATCGCTCGCGCGATCGCCGATCCACCGATGGCCCGCAGCGGGCAGGTCGAGTCGCGGGCCGAACTGCTCCGCGACGGATGGACGCTGGAAGTCTTCCTTCCCGCCGCGACGCTCAACGGCTTCGATCCCGACACCAACCGCCGCCTCGGCTTCGCCTATCAGATCTCCGACCACATCCGCGAGGATCAATACCTCGGCGTCGGCCGAGACTTCCCAATCGGCGAGAACCCCGGCCTCTGGTCAACCCTGGAACTCAGGGACTGAAAGCGCCGCCGAGAGATCTTCGCTTCTGCTCCTGGGAGTGGCCCTCTCGCCTCGTCCGCCTCCAGGGAACGCAATCCCCGGGTTTGCACCAAAAACAAGGCGTGCCAGTTATCTTCGGAAATCGCAAACGTTGGCAAGACCGCCGACGCCTGCGCTAAATTGCGTGGTTTTCCCAATTTATTGTTGACGGGCATGTTCGTGCTGAGCAGACTAATGGCTCGATGGCGATGCGATGGTGGCGAGGCAACGAGGATCCGCTCGCATTTCGATCTTCGACGGATCGACACTCCACCTGGGAATGACACTCATGGCGGCCGGTGGACAGAAACCTTTCTCGTTCGTCGTGAATGTTCTCCCCTTCATCGTCGCGACCGGCGGCGAGTTTGTCGCGCTCTTTTTCTGGCTCTGGTTCTTCCACGAGCGGAATTATGCTCTCGCGCTGGTGATCCTGCTCGCGGGTTTTCTGACCGAGCGGCTGGCGGTCCTGTACTGGGTGAGCCAGGTTTTCGGGGCCGAGGTGGGGATCACGGGGTCGAAGAAGACGCCGATACAGCGGGCGATCGGGCTGCTGATGATCACCGGGTCGGAGATCCTCGTCTGGTCGATCTGGTACTTCGCCGCGCGCGACCTGCCGGAGTGGACGGGTCTCTCGTCAACTCAGGCGTTTCTAATCGCCGCGGCCCTGCTGATCATCGGCGAGCAGTTGCAGCATAGTTGGGACCTCGCGCTGCTGAACGGGAAACGCATCCGCGATTTCCTGTTCCACCCAACGGCGATTTTCATCACGACGCTCGAGGCTGGCGGTGGTATTTTAATGCTCCACTACTTCCAGCGCGAACAGCGATGGACGGCCGGGGGCATCATGCTCGGAGCCCTGCTGATCGAGCATGTCGTCCAGGGGAGCCTGATCAAGCCCCGGGGCAAGGGGTCGCCGGGCCAGGCGGCCTTCGACCTCACCGAGAAACGCGATACCAGCCGAGACGGAATCAGCAACAAGCTCACACTGTATTTCCTGACCAATTTTGGATGGTACTGGCAACTCGTGCAGGCGATCGGCCCACTCCGGCGTCTGGTCAACCGATTTCTCATCAACCTCGACATCTACAAGGCGAAGACCCGGCCCTATCCCCTCTCGATGTACACGCCGAACTGGTCGCGGGACAACCTGACCGCCCCCGCCTGCAATTACACCTCCTGGGTCTCGCTGACCGACCGTACGTTCACCGGCCGGCATCTCCCGCCCCGCGATATCTCCGGCGGCTTTCCACTTCCTGACATCAACGAGGTGGCCCGCCTCTTCAAGCGAGAACCCGGGAAAGAG
>DAHZZC010000863.1 GCA_027435495.1 Planctomycetales bacterium | reverse complement strand
AGATCTTCATGATGTGCCAGAGGATCGGCCGCCCGCCGATCTCGACCATCGGCTTGGGGCGCGTCTCGGTCTCCTCGGTCAATCGGGTCCCGAGGCCACCGGCCAGGATCACGACCTTCATCGGCATTCGATCGCGGCGGGCGACCGCCGCGCCTCCGTCGTGGAATGGGGGGAAGATGGGGCGATCATCGGGGCGCCCCGCTGTCGTGCAACTCTTGGTAGTAGCGGGCCATTGCGTCCCAGGCCGCCGACTCGTCCCAGCCGGGAACATCGACCTCGGCCGGCTCGGTGTTGATCCGGACCCTCGGCTCGGGGAAGTCGATCTGCTTCTTCAGCTCGACGGGGCAGGGGAGGCCCAGCCGGGGACGCATCGCCTCGGCCAGGCGGAGCGTGAAGGCTCCCTGGCTCTCGGCGTATCCGCTGGGATTGTATCGGACGAACCCTTCGGAGGGCACTCGATCCGTGAACCGGGCGTAGGCTCCAGCCAGGAGGGAGACGTGGATGTTGTCGCGAACGTAGGCCGGACTCGAGCAGTTCGGCGTGTTCCCGGCCAGCCAGTTCTTCAACAGGTAGGCGGTGAACCTCGGCTCCTCGTACGGTCCGAACGGGTTGGGGATCACGAACTTTCCCAGCCCGACGCCGGCCCGGCCGCACTCGTAGCGGAAGACCTCGGCGGTCAGCGCCTTGGAGAGTCCGTACGGCGAGAAGTGCGGCAGGCCCTGCGAGCCGGCTCCCTCGCCTCCTTCGAACGCGCTGCCCGAGAGCAGGATGCCCCGCCCCCCGCCGGCCTTCAGCGCCTTCAGCACCGCCGAAAGGTTCCGGGTGTTGTTCGCCAGGGCTCCGACCGCGTCGAAGTCCGGGCTCTTGTAGTTGGTCACGTCGGCGGCGTGGTGGGCGATCAGGTCGAAGCCCCCTTCCGCGACAAGCTTCAAAAAGGCCTCGTCGCCGAACGAGGGCCCGTGGACCGCCCGGCAGACCTCGGTCGCCAGCTCGACCCGACGGCGCCGGACCGGGTCGTCGTACGCGACGGCCGGGAGCCGGAAGACGGCCACAACCTCGTGGCCCGCCGCGGTCAGCTCTCGGATGAACCACATCCCTGTAAACGAACTGCCGCCCGTAAAAAGAATCTTCATCAGTTCATCTCCGGTGCGCGCGGTCTTACCCGCCGAGGTGCCAGGCCGGGTCGAAGTCGCGCCAGGTCCGGTCCTTGTCGGAGAGGACGACCGGCTCACCGGGCCAGGCGATCGCGAACCGGGGGTCGTCCCACCGGACGCCGCGCTCCTGCTCCGGCGCGTAGAACTCGTCGACGAAGTATAGCGCCTCGGCGTCGTCGGTCAGGGTGAAGAAGCCGTGGGCGAACCCCTTCGGGACGTACATCATTCGCCGGTTCTCGGCCGAAAGTTCGGCTCCGAAGCTCTGGCCGAATGTCGGCGAGTCTTTTCTCAGGTCGAGGATCACGTCGTAGAGGGCTCCTCGGATGCACCGAACCATCTTGGTCTCGGCCTTCGGCGCGAGCTGATAGTGCATACCGCGAAGGGTTCCCTTCTTGGCCGAGAGCGAGTTGTTCGCCTGGACGAAGTGATCGACCAGCCCGTGCTGCGAGAACTCGCGCTCGCAGAAAGCGCGGGCGAAGAACCCTCGGTCGTCGCCGCGCTTCTCCAGGTCGATCACGTAGGCCCCTTTCAGGGGCGTCTCTTCGAAGATCATCGTGTGGGGTCCGATCAGGCGTTGAGGAGGTGGAATCGTCCCTTGAGGGTCCGGAGCCGGACGAACTGGTCGCCCTCGAAGTCCTTCTTGCTGAAGCCGTGTTCGACCATCTTGCGGTGCAGTTCTTCCATCCCGCTGACCAGGTTGTACTGGAGCTTGAAGTCGGGCAGGTGCCGCGAGAGCTTGTCGAAGTTGACCCGGTAGTTCCTCGGGTCAGCTCCGACCTCGCCGGTGTAGACGACCTTTGCCGAGGGGATCAGCCGCTGCACCTGGTCGCCGACGTCGCGGACCTGGTAGTTCTCGGCGTTCCCGCCGACGTTGATCGCCTGGTTGTGGATCGCCTCCTTTGGCGCCGCGGCGAAGGCGGCGAAGGCCCGGGCGATATCGCGGCAGTGGATCAACGGGCGCCAGGGCGAGCCATCGGACATGATCCGGATTTCGCCGTACGACAGGGCCGAGGCCAGCAGGTTATTGACGACCAGGTCGATCCGAGGAACGGGCGAGTGGCCGTAGGCGGTGGCGTTTCGGAGGTAGGCGGGCGAGAAGTTCGCGTCGGCCAGTTCCGAGACGGCCTGCTCGGTCTCGATCTTCGATCGGGCGTAGGCGGTCAGCGGGTTGAGCGGGTCGCCCTCGTCGAGGTCGAGCTTTTCTCCCTGGCCGTAGATCGAGCAGCTTCCAGCGAAGAGGAACCGGGGAACGCCGGCCTGCTTGGCGATCCGAGCGAGGCGGATCGAGGCATCCCGGTTGATGTCGAAGGTGAGCTGCGCGTTGAGCTCGCCCATCGGGTCGTTGGAGATGGCCGCCAGGTGCATGACGCAGTCGCAGCCGTCGAGGTCCTCGGCCTCGACGGCGCGCACGTCCCTGGCCAGGTCGACGTCGGGGGCGACCATCGGCTCCCAGTTGCAGCCT
>DAHZZC010000862.1 GCA_027435495.1 Planctomycetales bacterium | reverse complement strand
CAAGGCCCGAAACTACGGCGGATCGGCCCAGGGCCTGCGCTGGGTGATGTGGATCATCCCGCTCTGGCTCCTGCTCCTGCCCAGGGGGATCGAGGACGGCCGTGCCCGGATCCGCCTCCGTCGCCTGGCAATGTTCGCGCTGGCGATCTCCACACTCTCGGTCGGCTACGCGATGCGCAACCCCTGGAGCCACCCCTGGATTCTCGACGCAATGGAGCAACTGGGCATCTATCAACTCCGGCATTGAGGCAAAGTTGCGGGCTCAGGTCGTGATCGCCTCGAAGCCCTCGCGGACCTCCGAGGCCGACGGCCGGGCGAGCTGGCGGACAACCTCGCCATCACGGAGAAACACCAGGTTCGGCCAGAGCTTCACGCGATAGGTCCGGCCGAGCCGGCGCCCGGGGCCGTCCTCGATCCGGATGTGGCGAACCTGAGTGTACTCGTGGAGCAATCGGGCGATCTCCGGGGCCATCGCCTGGCAGTACGGGCACCAGCTCGCCCCGAATTCGAGCAGGACCGGCCCCTCGGTCGTCCGAATCTCTTCCGGGGTCGGCTCGCGGCCGTTCTCGGCGTCGTCGGGTTCCGGCATGTCGCACCTCTCGATGGATCGCGATACGATCGTTCTCGACGAGGCAACCGGGCAAATCCGGCGCCTTCCAGTCCACCGCGACCCCCGACCCCAAGGAGCCACCGCATGAGGCCCGATCGAGCCCACTCCCTCTTGATCGCGATGGTTTTGTCCCTGCTGGCCCCGGCCGTCGCTGCCGCAGCACCGGCGAGGCCGAACGTGGTGATCGTCCTGGCGGATGACCTGGGCTACTCGGACCTCGGCTGTTACGGCAGCGAAATTCAGACGCCGAGGCTCGACGCCCTGGCGGCGGGCGGAGTTCGGTTCACGTCATTCTACAACACGGCCCGATGCTGGCCGAGCCGCGCCGCGATCCTGACCGGCTACTACGCGCAGGAGGTCCGCCGGGACATCGTGCCGGGCATCCCAAGCGGGGGACGTGGACGTCGACCGGCCTGGGCGAAGTTGCTCCCGGAGCGGCTCCGGCCGCTCGGCTATCGCTCGTATCATTCGGGGAAATGGCACGTCGACGGAAAGCCGCTCGCCAACGGCTTCGATCACTCGTATTACATCGAGGACCTCGGCCGGTACTTCAACCCGAAGGTGCTTTACGAGGACGACCAGCGGCTGCCGCCGGTCCGGCCCGGGAGCGGTTTCTACACCACCGCGGCGATCGCCGATCACGCGATCGGCTACCTCGACAACCACGCCGCCCACCACAACGACGATCCGTTCTTCCTCTATGTCGCCTTCAACGCCCCGCATTTCCCGTTGCAGGCCCCGCCCGAGGACATCGCACGCTACAAGGGCCGGTACGACAAGGGCTGGGAGGCCATCCGGGCCGAGCGATGGGCCCGGATCCGGAAAATGGGCCTGGTCGATTCCCGACTCTCCGACGTCGAGCGCGAGGTCGGCCCGCCGTACCACTTCCCCGAGGCCCTGAAAACGCTCGGACCTGGCGAGGTCAACCGCCCGCTCCCCTGGTCGAGCCTGACCGCCGAGCAGCGAGCCTTCCAGGCCTCGAAGATGGAGATCCACGCGGCGATGGTCGACCGGATGGACCGCGAACTTGGCCGCGTGCTCGACCGAATCCGATCGATGGGCGCCTGGGACAACACACTGATCCTGTTCCTCTCCGACAACGGCGCCAGCGCCGAGATCATGGTCCGCGACGACGGCCACGATCCAAAGGCGCCGGCGGGCTCGGCGCGGTCGCATCTCTGCCTGGGGCCGGGGTGGTCGAACGTGGCGAACACGCCGTTCCGGCGGCACAAGACGTGGGTTCATGAGGGCGGGATCTCCACGCCGCTGATCGCCCACTGGCCGAAGGGGATCCCCGCGCGGGGCGAGTTGCGACACGACCCCGGGCACGTCATCGACCTCGCGCCAACGCTCCTGGCGCTCGCCGGCGCCGATCCCGAGGAACCCAGGCCGGGCGTCCCGCCGATGCCGGGGAAGAGCCTCGTTCCGTCGTTCGCTCACGACGGCTCGGTCACGCACGAATCGATCTGGTGGGAGCACGAGGGGAACCGGGCGATCCGGCTGGGCGACTGGAAGCTCGTCGCGGCGAAGGGGCAACCGTGGGAACTGTTTAACCTCTCGACCGACCGGACCGAGACGAACGATCTCTCGGCGCGCGAGCCGGAGCGAGTCCGCGAGCTTTCCGATCGCTGGCAGAAGATGCACGACGAGTTCGCTGCGATCGCGAAGAGTAGCGATTGATCGGACGCCCTTCGAGGTACAAACTCAACGGAACGGTTTGTGCCTCGACTCCGGGATCCGCAGGTCGCCGAGGTCGCGGACCCGTCCCGGGGCGACCTTCACGTCGGAGAGGACCCGGCCGCTCAGCAGGGCGAACTCCTGGTCGGTAAGGCGGACCTCGTACGAGAGGCCGGGGACCAGCCGATCGATCCGAAATCGCCCCTCGGAGTCGATCTGGGCGCCGGCGCCGCTCGCGTCCCTGAGTTCGAGCGGACCATAAATCCCGACCTTGCCCACGATCGGCCGTCCTCGATGGTCCACGATCCGGCCCGTGAGTGTGCCCCAGGGCCGCATCCGGACGGTGCAGGGGGCCTCGTCGCTGCCCCGGATCGCGAGCAGGCCGATCAGCTTCCGGTCCTCCTGCACGATGCGGAACCGGCGGGGCCGATCGGGGTGCAGTCCGGGAATCGAGAAGATCGAGGTGCGAAGCACAACCTCGCCGCCCCGCGATATTCCCGATGGCTCGCTCATCCTGGCTCCGACGACGGGACGGCCCTCGTCGTCCACCAGCGAGACTCGGCGTGGACGATCCGGGAAGACGGTCGCAGAGAGCTCCATCGTCCTGCCGCCCTCCGCCGGATTGATCAGGACGATCGCCGAGTAATCCCGCTGGGGGATCATGGGGCCGTCGTAGAACGTGGCAATCATGAGCACCTCGTCGGT
>DAHZZC010000861.1 GCA_027435495.1 Planctomycetales bacterium | reverse complement strand
GGCCCTCGGTGGGTTCGTTCGCGCGATTTCGAGGTGCTGGTGGCCCTCGGTGGGTTCGTTCGCGCCGAAATCCCACCGATCGGCCGCGGGATGGACTGCCAAAATGGCGGGTGGGTTCGTTCGTCGCCTTTTGCGTCCGGGCTCCTGAACAAACGACCGAATTGTCAAAGATGGCTGGTTCTCTGATGGTTCGTTTGTCAGTATGCAATCGAAAAGACAAGAAGCAAATATCCGGATCATTTTCCGCGATGAATCTCCCGAATATCGAATTCGGGCGTCGGAATCGCCACGACCGGGACGGCTCCCCTCGTTCGCTCCCTGCTCCGAACGCGGATCAGGCTTTGACTTCGAGGCCGATTTGACTGCGATTGGCAATCGTGAGGGTTGGGCGAATAATACAGCGATTCCGGACGACTGCCTTCTTCCAGGGATGAGAGACGCCCTTCATGTCCAGCTTCCAGATCGTCAGTCCGTTCGCGCCGGCCGGGGACCAGCCCCATGCGATCGAGGCCCTGGTCGACGGGCTCAAGGGTGGCAAGAAGGATCAGACGCTGATGGGCGTCACCGGGTCGGGGAAGACGTTCACCATGGCGAACGTCATCGCGAAGCACGGTCGCCCTGCGCTGGTGATGTCGCACAACAAGACGCTCGCCGCTCAGCTCTACGCGGAGTTCAAGGACTTCTTCCCGCACAACGCCGTCCGGTACTTCGTCAGCTATTACGACTACTACCAGCCCGAAGCTTACATCCCCCAGCGCGACATTTACATCGAGAAGGACGCCGCGATCAACGACGAGATCGAGCGCCTTCGCCTCGCCTGCACCAGTGCGCTGGTGAGTCGAGACGATGTCGTCGTCGTCGCGAGTGTCTCGTGCATCTACGGATTGGGCTCGCCCGAGGACTACAAGAAGATGATGGTCCGGCTCAAGCTGGGCGACATCATCGACCGCGACGAGTTGTTGCTCAAGTTTATCGACATCCAGTACGACCGGAACGACGTCTCCTTTGAGCGGGGGAAGTTCCGGGTCCGGGGCGACGTGGTCGAATTGTGGCCCGCTTACGAGGAGATCGGCTACCGGATCGAGCTTTTCGGCGACGAGGTCGAGCGGCTGGCGACCATCGATACCCTCACCGGTAATGTGATCGAGACGCACCAGGAGATGTACGTCTATCCGGCGAAGCACTTCGTGTTGCCGGAAGAGCGGATCAAGGGGGCCGTTGAGAGCATTGGCGAGGAGTTGGAGCAGCGGCTCCAGCAACTCAAGGAGCAGGGGAAGCTGCTCGAAGCCCAGCGGCTGGGCGCCCGGACGCGGTACGACATGGAGATGCTGCTGGAGGTCGGGTACTGCTCGGGGATCGAGAACTACTCGCGACACCTGACGGGGCGGAAGGCGGGCGAGACGCCCAACACCCTCCTCGACTTCTTCCCGCCCGATAGCCTGATCATCATCGACGAGTCGCACGTCTCGATCCCTCAAATTCGGGGGATGTTCGCCGGCGACTTCAGCCGCAAAAGCACGCTCGTCGAGCACGGGTTCCGACTCCCCAGCGCGCTCGATAATCGTCCGCTCCGGTTCGACGAGTGGGAGACGAAGTTCTCGAAGCGAATCTTCGTTTCGGCGACGCCGAGCGATTACGAGGTCGCGATGTCGGGCGGCGAGGTTGTCGAGCAGGTGATCCGCCCGACCGGTCTGGTCGACCCGGTGGTCCGTGTCGAGCCCGCGAAGGGGCAGGTGCCGGCACTCTTCAAGGAGGTCAAGACGCGGGCCGATCGTGGCGAGCGGGTCCTGATCACCACGCTGACGAAGCGGCTCGCCGAGGACCTCTCGCGATACCTGAAGGAGCAGGGCATTCGCTGCAAGTGGCTCCATTCGGAGCTGGACGCCTTCGAGCGCGTGACGATCCTTCGCGAGCTGCGCGAGGGCGCCTTCGACGCGCTGGTGGGCGTGAACCTCTTGCGAGAAGGGCTCGACCTGCCCGAGGTCTCGATGGTCTGCATCCTCGACGCCGACAAGGAGGGCTTCCTTCGGAGCGAGACCTCGCTGATCCAGACGATCGGCCGATCGGCCCGGCACGTCAACGCCGAGGTCGTGCTCTACGCCGACAAGATGACGCCGTCGATGCAGCGTGCAATCGACGAGACGAACCGGCGTCGCGAGAAGCAGATCGCGTACAACAAGGAGCACGGGATCACGCCCGAGACGATCGTCAAGGCGATCCGGCGCGGGATCGAGGAGGAGATCCAGGCCAAGACAATCGCCCGCCAGGCCGTCGGCCGAGACGAGGTCACCGACGCCTCCGAGGAGTACCTGGCGGCGCTCGAGGCCGAGATGCTCGACGCGGCGGAGAAGCTGGAATTCGAGCGCGCCGCGGCCCTTCGCGACCGGATCACCGAGCTACGTTCGGGACGCGAAGGCGGTCCGAAGCGCCCGGCGCCCTCGCCGCAGGCTGAAGGTGCCCGAGCCCGTGCGAAGGCCAAAGGGAAGGGCCGGGCGCGGTCGGGGCGGCAGAAGTGATGGCTTCGCGATGCGAGGCTGTCGGATCCGATTCGGATCGTCTCATTCACGAGCCCGCCGATGGTGTCCGATCGGCTCCCTTGCGGGAGCCAGATTCGGCTGGCGATCTTCGCGCCACCTTCGGCTTCGTCCAGGTCAATCCTCTTGTAGGAGCCAGCTCCCGCTGGCGATCTTCGCGCCACCTCTGGCTTCGGCCGGGTCGCCAGCAGGAGCTGGCTCCTACAGGGGCCATCGGCCCGGTCCCGCGCCCTCAGCCGATCGTTT
>DAHZZC010000860.1 GCA_027435495.1 Planctomycetales bacterium | reverse complement strand
ACCTCGTAACCGTCCATCCCCGGCATTCCGATGTCGAGCAGGACGAGGTGCGGGCGGAAGTCAGTCGCCTGGCGGAGGGCGGCCGGGCCGTCGTAGGCGACACGGACCTCCTGTCCGGCCAGCTTCAGGAGCATTCCCAGGCTCACGGCGGCGTCTACATTGTCGTCCACCACCAGCACACGATGTCGGGTTGAGGCGTGGTTCAAGCGGACGGGCTCCAAAGCGGGCGGGTGCGGTTCCCCGTTGATCCGGCCATCCGGGGCGATCGGCGAGGGAAGCCGAACGACAAACTTGCTGCCTCGCCCCAGGCCCTCACTGTAAGCTCTCACCGTCCCGCCGTGCAATTCGACCAGCTTCTGGACCAGGGTCAGCCCGATGCCAACCCCTCCCTGCGATTGCTCGAGACGACGAGCCGCCTGAACGAACGGCTCGAAGATCCGTGCCAGCATCTCCGGGGCGATCCCGATCCCATTATCGTAGATACTCAGGAGGACTTCACCGTCTACCCGCTGCAATTCCACGTGAATCTGCCCGCCGGGCTCAGTGTACTTGGCTGCATTGTTGAGCAGATTCACGACGACCTGCTCGAGTCGAGTGGGATCTCCCTCGACGGTGACCGGGCCTGTCGGGAGCGAAAGCGAGATTTCGTGGCCTCGATCGCTGATCATCGAGTCCACGGCCTCGACCGATCGCCCGACCAGAGCCGCGAAATCGACCGGCTCGATCCTAAGCTCGATCCGGCCGCGGCTGATCCGCGAGACGTCCAGCAGATCGTCGAGCAGCCGGGCCATGTGGGTGACCTGTCGGGCCGCCATCTCGAGGGCCTTCGCCGTCGCCTCGGACGAGGAGCCGGACCGCCGCAGGACTTCCAGCGCGTTGCGGATTGGGGCCAATGGATTGCGCAGCTCGTGGGCGAGCATGGCCAGGAAATCATCCTTCTGGCGATTCGAGAGCTTGAGCGTCTCCTCCATCTCCATCCGTTCCGTGATATCGGTGTTGGTGCCGAACCATCGGGTGATCCGCCCGTGATCGTCGTGGATCGGCAGGGCGCGGGAGAGGTGCCATCGCATGGCTCCGTCGTGGCGGCGGAGCGGGAATGTGTCCTCCCAGGGCTTGCCGGACGAGAGGGCCGCGTGGAACCCATCGAGGACGCGGGTCAGATGTTCGGGAGCGTGAAGGGTCTGCCATCCCCAGCCCAGCACCTGCTCGGGGGTCGTCCCGCTGTACTCGTACCATCGGCGGTTGTACCAGAAGATGGTCCCATCCGGCCGGGCCATCCAGGCGAGCTGCGGGATGGAGTCGGCCAGCGTCCGGAACTTCTCCTCGCTCTCCAGCAGGTCGCGTTCGGCCCGCCGACGCTCCTGCATCTCGATCCGAAGCGCGGTGTTGGCTCGTTCCAGCTCGGCGGTTCGCTCGCCGACTCGATGCTCCAGCTCCTCGGGTGTTCGCATGGCCAGGGCCTTCGGCATCACCGGGATCAGCGCCAGGACGGTCGCCCAGGAGACGACCGCCGTGAAAAGCTTCACCACGCCGGCGAGGCGATAGGCCGGCCACCAGAAGATAATGGCCTCCATCAGGTGGGTCGAGCCGCACGCCAGGATGAAGGCCCCGAAAAGCCAGAAGATCCCGCGGAACGGAAGGTCCTTCCGCCGAGTGACGAAGTACCCCAGGACAAAGGGTATGGCGACATAGGCCGACCAGACCCCCAGATCCGAGGCGATATGCAGCCAGCCGAGCGCGTCCGACCAGTTTCCGCATCGCCAGCGCGGAGGGAAACCAGAGGTGTCGAAGAGTTGAGTCAGGAACTCCGCCATCGGGACGACTCCGGCTTCCTGTGACGCCTCGCTTGCGTCTTGACGTCGGGCTCTCCAGGGGGTTTCCCCGGATCGAAGGATCGGCCAGAATGGCGTTGAGCCAGATGGTGGACGTAACGGTTCTGGATGGTTTCGCTCGCGAGGATTTTTCAGGATGCCCGAAACCCTTTGGCGAGCTTCACTGGTTCTGGCACTCTACAGGAATCGCCATGTGGCCCACGCCCGGTACATGCAGCTTGCCACGACCTGTTCCGATGGCCGTCCGGCCAATCGAACGGTGGTTTTCCGGGGCTTTCTTGGTGAGTCGGATTCTATTATCGTAGTCACCAACCTCCACAGTGCCAAGGTCGCTGAGTTGCAATCGATCCCGTGGGCCGGTGTCTGCTGGTACTTCCCGATGAGTCGCGAGCAATTCCGGATCACGGCCCGCGCCTCGATTGTCGACGGTAACACGGCCGAGGCGGCACTCACCCGTTGCGAGATCTGGCGCGGGCTGGTCGAATCGACCCGGCGAAGCTTCACCTGGCCCGAGCCCGGATCGCCCCGCGACTCCGCCCAGCCCTTCATGGAGAGTGAGACCGACCCCGAGAATCCGCCAGCGAACTTTGGACTGGTTGTCCTCCACCCGGTCGAAGTCGACCACCTGGAGCTTGACGGCAATCCCCAGAATCGTTGGGCGTACCGGCTCGACGAAGCCGGTCGATGGCAGGGCCGGGAGGTCCATCCCTGAGGCAGTCGGGACTGCCTCCCGGCGCCGCGTTCAGCAGAAGTCGTCCACGGTCGGCTTGATGACCAGTTCCGGGACGTGCGCCCTCGGATTCAGCTCGACGAGGAACCGGACCGCCGCCGCGACGTCATCCGGCTGAAGGATTACCGCCCGCCGATCGGCGCCGACCGGGACCGGCCGCGCATCAAGGATGGGCGTCTCCACCTCGCCCGGATAGATCACCGACGACCGGATTCCCCGCGTTCCTTCCTCGCGACCCAGGCAGATCCCCAGCGCCGCCTGGCCGAACTTGGAGGCCGAGTAGCCGGCCCCGCCCAGCGTGCTCGCCCGGAGCCCCGAGACCGAGCAGATCTGGATCACCAGCCCATTTTTCTGCAATCGCATCGACGGTAGGACCGCGTGGACCAGGTTGTAGGAACCGGTCAGGTTGGTCGCGATCATCCTGTCCCAGTCGGCCGGGTCGAGCGTTTCGAGGCTCCGATTCTTCACGTTCGTTCCGGCGTTGCAGACCAGCACGTCGATCCCGCCGAAGGCGGCTCGGACCTGGTCCACCACCCCCTGCACTGCGTACCGGTCGCCGATGTCGCAGGTCGCGACGAACGCCGAGTCGCGCCCGCGATCGAGCCCCGCTCGCGCCCGCTCCAGTTTCTCGCGATCTCTCCCGATCATTGCGACCCGCAGGCCCATCCCCGCCAGTTCGGCCGCGATCGCTCGGCCGATCCCGCTCCCCGCACCCGTCACCAGTGCCGTTTTCAAAGTCGCGGCCAAGGCTCTCTCCTCCCGGCGCAAGCAAGAACCCTATCGTGGATGTCAGGATTTGACGTCGGACTTCCTATTCTAGGAGGGTCGTCCAATGGTGTGAGTCGACCTGGGCCACCGAGGGGGTTGACTCGCCATCCTGAAGGTGAGTAGAAGCGATCGCGGGGGAACGACCGGAGTGAGGGGGATGGCAGGTATGTTGACCACAACGCTCGGCCAGACGGGGCTGAATGTCTCCCGGATCGGGCTGGGCCTGGCGGCGATCGGGCGGCCCGGGTACATCAACATCGGTCACGCCGGCGACCTGGATCGGGATTACACGGTGGAGGTGATGGAAGCCCGAGCCTGCGCGGTCCTGGATGCTGCCTGGGCGGCGGGCGTCCGCTACTTCGACGCGGCTCGGTCGTACGGGAGGGCCGAGGAGTTCCTGGCCCGGTGGCTCTCGGCCCGGGGGATCGACCCGGCCGAGATCGTCGTCGGCTCGAAGTGGGGCTATGTTTACACGGCCGATTGGCGGACCGACGCCGAGAAGCATGAGATCAAGGATCACTCCCAGGCCAACCTGATCCGGCAAACGGCCGAGAGCCGCGGACTGCTCGGCGATCAACTGGACCTCTACCAGATCCACTCAGCGACGCTGGAAAGCGGCGTCCTGGAGGACCCGGCGGTCCTCGGCGAACTCGCCCGCCTGAAGAGTGACGGGCTGCACATCGGCCTTTCGCTCTCGGGACCGAAGCAGGCCGAGGCGCTCCGCCGGGCGATGGAAATCCGGGTCGAGGGGGGCCGGCTCTTCGACGTTGTCCAGGCGACCTGGAACCTGCTGGAGCCTTCCGCCGGACCGGCGCTCGCCGAGGCCCACGCGCTGGGCCTCGGCGTGATTGTCAAGGAAGCGATGGCCAACGGCCGGCTCTCGCCGCGGAACGACGACCCAGACTTCACCGGACGCCGGAAGACGCTCGAGGCCGAGGCCGTCCGCCTCGGAACCACCATCGATAGCCTGGCGATCGCCGCGGCGCTGGCACGCCCCTGGGCCGACGTCGTTCTCAGCGGCGCCGCGACCGCCGAACATTTGGGCTCGAACCTGGCCGCGAGCACCGTCGTCTGGGACACGGAGGCCGACGGGCGGCTCGACTCGATCGCCGAATCGCCGGCCGATTACTGGGGATTTCGCTCGCGGCTCCCCTGGAACTGATCGCTGGAGCACGAATACCGAGACGACCTCGCCCCTTGTCGATCGACGACCCGACCCGTACGCTATGGGTTTGCCGGTCCCGACTTCGGATGGAACAGGACGGCGCCTTGCCCTTCAGGAATCGACTCATGCGTCAGCGACGGCCGCTCTGCACCGGGTTTCCCATCGTATTTCTCGTCGCCGGCCTGATCCTGCTCGCAGGAGACAACGCCCGCGCTCAGGACCTCAAGAAGGGCCAGCGGCTCGCCGATTACTTCGGCTTCCGGCCGCTGGAGATCTACAAGCTGGAGCACCGGATCGCCAACCTGACCCTCCGCGACCTCGACGGCGACCACGTCCAGGACATTGCCGTCAGCAACAACTCCCGGTCGCGGATCGAGCTGTTCCTCAGCACGAAGAAGAGCGTCGAGGACGACGCCAACCGCCCGTTCCGTAAGGATCCCAACGATCTGAACTATGATCGAAGGATGCGGCAGGTTCATATCCCGGTCAACAAGGAAATTGTGAGCCTCGACTCCGGCGACTTCAATAGCGACGGGAAGCCCGACCTGGTCTTCTACGGGACGCCGGCCGAGATTCACATCCTGTTCAATGAAGGCGAGGGCCGGTTCGGGAATGTCAAGAAGATCACCTCGGGCGAAGGGGTCGAGCGGGCCAGCGCGCTTTCCATTGGCGATCTCGACCAGGACGGCCGCGACGATATCGTCCTGCTCTCCGACCACGAGTTGGCGTTCGTCTACCAGAAGTCGCCTGGCGTTCTTTCGGAGCCGGAGCGTGTCCCGCACACGGCCGAGAACCCCTGGCTGGTCCGGATCCTCGACCTCGACGGCGATGGAGCGAAGGACCTCGTGATCGCCGGATCGGCCGGCGACCAGCCGATCCACATTCGATTCGCGACCCCCGACAAGAAGCTGGGCCCGGAGCAGCGGTTCGCCGTGGAGATGTTCCGCGCCATCGCCTTCGGCGCCGTGGACAACCGGCCCGGCTCGGAGATCCTGACCATCGAGAACCAGTCGGGCCGGGCCCGAATTCTCTCGCTCGACCAGTCGGCCAACGACGAGGCGGACAAAAGAGGCCGCCTGGTGTATTTCGGCCTGCCGCAAGGCGCGGAGCGGGGCCGATCACTGGCCCTGGGCGACCTCGACGGCGACGGCCGACAGGACATCGTCGTCACCGACCCGGCCAACGCTCAGACCTGGGCGTATCTGCAATCGGGCCGATCCGGCCTGGGCGCCGGGCTGAGCTTCCCGAGCCTTGTCGGTGCCCAGTCCGTACACGTCGCCGATCTCGACGGCGACAGGAAGGATGAGGTCTACGTTCTCTCCGACAAGGAGAAGCAGATCGGCCGGAGCGGTTTCGTGAAGGGGCGACTGACCTTCCCGACACCGCTGCCAGCCTCCGGTGAACCGGTCGGGATGGACATGGCCGACCTCGACGGCGACAAAACGCCCGAGATCCTCTACGTCGCCCGGACACACCCGAAGCCCGGCTCCGAGGTTTACGAGCTACGAGCCCTCGCCCGCGGTCAGGACGGCACGTTCCATCCGTTCAAGTGGGGCAAGTCGGAGTCGGTGGCGCTCCCGGCCGTGAAGTCGGCCCCGGCGGCGATCGAGTCGCTGGACTTCAACGCCGACGGCCTGCCCGACCTGATGATCTTCAACGAGTACGGGACGCCTCAGATCCTGATCGGCCGGAAGGGTGAGGCGCCCGCCCCGCTCGCCGGCGGGCTCGGGCCACTCACCGGCGCCTTGCCGACGTCGATCAGCGAGATGAACCTCGATGGCGAGGGCCCCTCGCTCTTCGTCGCGCAGAACACCTTCGCCCGCCGGATCGCGCTGGATCCAAAGGGCCGGTGGCTGATCAAGGATCAGTACAACTCGGGCCGGAACGGCGCCACGATCCAGGGCGCCGCCGCGATCGACACGGACGGCGACGGGGTCCGCGAGATCGTTTTGCTCGACCGGTCGAGCAAGTCACTGCTCTTCCTGTCGAAGAAAGACGGTGTTTACCGGCCCGATGGCACCCTGCCGATTGGCTCGATCAACTTCCAGGGGCTGCACGTTGCCGACCTCGATGGCGACGGCCGCGACGACCTTTTGATTGCCGGGAGCGACCGCTTCGCCGTTCTTCAGACCGGTCAGAAGGGGCTCCGGCTCAAGACCCTCGCGAGTTACGAGTCGAAGCGGAACGAAGCGCGGCTTTCAGACCTCGCCGCGGGCGACGTGAATGGCGACGGCGTCACGGACGTGGTCTTTGTGGACATCGGCGAGCAGTCGATCGAGATCGCCTCGTTCGCCGGCGACAAGGATTTGATCCCCGCGACCCACTTCCGCGTCTTCGAACGGAAAACCTTCCGCAACATGGGCGAGATGATCGAGCCCCGCGACCTCGCCCTCGGCGACGTCGACGGCGACGGTCGGACCGACATCGTGATCATCGTCCACGACCGGGTGATCGTCTACCGCCAGGATCCCGGCCCAGCCAACGGCGACAAGAAACCGGTCGCATCGGCCAGTGCCCGAAAGTGATCAAAATCGGGGAGCCCCGCCGATGTCGTCTGACTCCCTGTACGATCCCGAGTTCGACGAGCCCGTCAAGAAGAAGCCGGTCCGAACCCGGAAAGGGCGGATCGTCAAGGTCCTGGTGGGCATCTCGACACTCGGGATAGTGGTGGGTCTCTTCCTACCGGCCCCTCGCAGCGCCCGCGAGGCGGGGAGGCGGGCGCAATGCACCAACAACCTCAAGCAGATCGCCCTGGCCCTGCACAACTACGAGGGGAAATATGGGGCCCTGCCGCCCGCCCATACTGTCGATCCGAACGGCCGGCCCCTGCATAGCTGGCGGACGCTGATCTTGCCCTTCCTGGAGGAGCCGGCGCTCTACAGAACGATCGACCTTTCGAAGCCCTGGAGCGATCCGGTCAACGCCGAGGCGATCGAGAAGGTTCCACGCGTCTACCAGTGCCCGACGATGGTCGAACGCTCGAACAAGACGACCTACCTGGCGATCGTCGGCCCGGAAGGCTGCTTCCTCCCCGACCGGCTCCGGCCATACTCCGATATCGTGGACGGCACCGATTCCACCATCTGCGTGATGGAAGCGGACGACGAGCATGCCGTTCCCTGGATGGCGCCCGTCGATACCGACGGCACCGTCCTGATGATGCTCGGATCGTCCACGAAGACTCACCACCCCGGCGGCGTCAACGTCGCCTTCGTGGACGGCAGCATACACTTCCTGAAGGCGACGATGCCCGCTGTCGTCCGTCGGAACCTCCTGACGATCGCCGGAGGTGAATCCATCAACAGCGACGAGTACTGACGACCCGACGAAAACAGGACCTAGGAAATCCGCTCGCGCACCTCGAACGCGAACAGCGGGACGACCCAGCAGGCCCAGGTTGCGAGCGGATCGAGCCAATCCGCTGTCCATCCGGTGACGGTCGCGAGCCCGCCGATCATCCTCAGGACGACCGCCGAGGCGAGCAGCAAGAAGCACCGCCACATCCATCGCCGGTGCGAAGAGTACCGCCAGCGGACGGCATCGATCCATCCCATCGCCGCGCAGATCGCGGTCGCGACGGCCAGTGCCGCCAGGCCGAGCCCGGCGACCGGTCCCGCGGCGGCATTCCGGGCCATCCAGAGTCCGCTCGGCGCCACGAGCCCCAAAACGCAAGCCACCTCCAGCCGGCCGATCCATCGATGCCAGGCCGGAAATTGGCGACGGGGCCACTCCGCGACCAGGAACAGCCCGAGCATCAGCGCGACCGGTCCGGAGAGGATATGTGTGTAGAACGCCCATCGATAGCCGCCCCGGAAATGCGCCTCGCGTCCGAAGAGGAAGTCGGTCGTGAAGTCGGGCGGGAAATATCCCGGATACCGGGAGACGATCGACGCAACCACCTTCACGACCAGGATGGCCGCCACGATGGCGAGCACTCGACCGCCCACGGTCCGTCGATGAGAAGGCATACCCATCCTTCCGTTTCGCGTTCTCGTGATTCCCCCTTTCTTCTTCCGCAAGACTCCGGCCGAATTCAAGTCGCCTGCGGACGTTGCCGATTCGAACGATTGGTCGCATCCCGCCACCGGCGCCGCTGCGCCGGATCGCGATGGTCTTGACGGATCCGCTCCGGGGAGCGATACACCCGGTCACGGATTCCCTGGCCCCGGCCGCGACGGTTCGGGTCCGACTTGACTCGCAGGAAGGATTCCACGGATGGCCAGAGGCGCGCATGGAATGCGGACGGCCGAGTACGGCGTCGTCGCGGCGATGCTGGTTCTCGCGCTCTTGTTTCCGATCGCCCTGATGATCTTCGACCCCACGCTGATGTTCGAGCGGGGGTGGGAGCAGTACGTCGGGACGGGGATCTACCTCTGGGCCGTCGTCACGCTCGGGCGCGAGCTGGGCCGGCTCTGGAAGAACGAGCGCGCCTTCGATGAGGCGCCCGATCTCCTCAAGCAGGCGCAGATCGCCGCGAACCGGCCATCCGTCACGATTTCCACCGGCAAGGCCCCCGCTCCGGTCTCTGCCGAGAACGACGAACGCCGGATTCTCCCGCGACGGGTTCGCCAGCTTGCCGGCTACATCCGCGAGAGCCGGAGCCCATCCGTTACGCAACTCATGGAGATTAACCGAGAGGCTTCGGGGCTCGACCAGGAGCAGGTCGCCGGTCGGTTCACGCTCACACGATACATCCTCTACTTGCTCCCCGTGATCGGATTCATCGGAACCGTTGAGGGCATCTCGCGGGCTCTGATGAAGATCAGCGAGGTCCTGCCGATGGTCAAGGAGCTGGACGGGTTTCTCTCGAACCTGACCGGCGTGACGGCGGCCCTCCAGATCGCCTTCGACAGCACCTTGCTCGCCCTCTTCCTGAGCGCGGCGCTGATGCTCGTGCAAACCCTCGTCTATCGGCGCTCCGAGGAACTGCTGGCGCGGGTCGACCGATGGATCGTGGAACACGTCCTGCCGAAGGTCGCCGGCTCCGACGACCCGACGATCGACCGACTGGTCGATGTGATCGGCCCCCGGCTCGACGAGATGGCCGAGAAACTCGCGAAGGTTCTGGAGCCGGCCGCTCGATCGCTCTGCGACCAGGCCGATCGACTTGGTGAGAGCCTCCGCGCCCCGATCGCCGAGTTTTCGGCGTCGGTGGGCCGGCTCCCCGAGGCGCTGACCTCGTTCCGCGAAGGTGCCGACGCGATCGGCCGGCTTGGGACCGACTTCGAGGCGATCGGCGAGGCGAGCGAATCGCTTCGTCGCGGGGTGGGGAGCCTCGCCCGGATCGAGCAGGCCATGGGGACCGTCGGGACGGCCACGGAGCAGCTCGAAGAGATCCGCCGGGGCCTGGAGCGCACGGGCTCGGGGATCGAGTCGCTTGCCAGTTCGTGGGCCTCGGCGTACGAGCGATCGAGCCGGGCCACGCAGGAGCAACTCGCCCGGAGCCTCACCAGCCTCAAGGACGCGCTGGAATTGCTCAACGTCAGCATGGAACAGGGGAACGCCCTGTATCGGAGCATCGTCAAGAACATGGTTCAGAATTCGAGTCGGGGCATCCAGCCGTATCCCTCGGAGGATGCGGCCTGATCGCCCTCGGTATGGCGAATGAGGGCGTTTCGGGAGGATCAGGGACCAAGGAGGAACCATGCGGCGGTCACGACGCGGCGGACACGGCGGGATGGAATTCGGCGGCTCGGGCGAGGATTCGTTCGTCGCGGTCGTTGTCACCAAGCTGACCGGGGCCCTCCTGTTCATCCTCCTGTTGACGATGGTGATCATGGCCCTACTGCCGAAGGTGGCTGGCGACGGTTCGGCCGCCTCGTCCGCCTCGACGGCGAAGCCGCCGGCCCCGCTCCGGATTGCGACACCCGACGTCCTGCCTGACGCGGTCGCGGGGCGTCCGTACACACTGGCGCTTGCCACGACGGGAGGACGCGAGACCCCGAGATGGCGGGTCGACGGCAAGCTCCCCGAGGGCCTCTCGCTCGACGAGGCAACCGGTCGGATCGCCGGAACTCCGAAAGGGGCCACCGATCAACCGATCGCGATCCGCATCACGGCCAACGACGGCCACGATGTCGATATTCGATCCATCCGCCTGGCCGTCCTCCCCTCGATCTCGCCGCCCGAGCCCGGGACCTGGTGGAAGCCCCGATGGCCGGCGCTGGCCGCCGCCTGGCGGACCTGGCTCGAACAGGGAGTCGGCTTCCTGATCCTCTGGCTGGTCCACCTGCTCGCGATGAACCTGCTGGCAAACCTCCATCGCCAGACTTCGGACGAGCTGGTCCTCGCTGGCGAGGCCACCGCCGGGATCGACCTCTCGAGGCGGTTCGGACTCTACCGGGCGATCGTCCGGCTCGCCACGGTTTCCGCGACGGTCGCGCTGGCCGTCTGGCTGGTGGCCTCCCGGATGCCTTCGGTATAATCGCGCTTGACTCTCAAAGGAAGGCGATGGCCAGCCGTGCCGCGGATGGCCATTTCCTCCGCGCGCCCGCCGGGCGGTCCTGGAATCCCATTTCTTAAAAAATGTGGATTCTCAGGTTTTTTGGGGGCGGGATGGACGAGTCGCGCGCGGATGCCGCTGATATCCCATCAATGAGTTCTGTCCCCGCGTGTCTCCAGGGACGACTCGCAACCCGCTGAACCGGCCCGGGGCCCGAGGAGTTGAGGATGTTTCGGTCACGCCACCTGATCTGCATCGCGTCAATCGCGATCGTGTCGTGCATGCTCGCCGGCAACGCGCTGGCGCAGCCGCCGGGTCCAGGAGGGCCAGGAGGTGGTCGCGGTGGACGGGGCGGCCCCGGTGGACGGGGCGGCCCCAGCGGACTGCTGGGCCTCGCCATCAATCCCGGCGTCCAGACCGAGTTGAAACTCCAGGACCCGCAAAAGCAGAAGATCGAGGCGCTATCGCAGCAGGTCTCTCAGCAGCAGCAGAAGATCCGCGAACAGGCCTTCCAGGGAATGAACTTCGGCAATCGGAACAACAATAACGCCAATCCCAACGGGAATGGCGGACCTGGCGGCGGCGGACCTGGCGGGGGAGGTGGCTTCGGCGGACCTGGCGGCGGCGGACCTGGCGGTGGCGACGGTGGACCTGGCGGCGGCGGACCGGGTGCCGTCAATCCGGCGGCGGCGGCCATGGCCACTCGAGGATATGGGATGGGATGGGGCGGCATGGGCCTCGGCGGTTGGGGCGGCTATGGCCTCGGCTACGGCGGAATGGCCCTCGGCTACGGCGGAATGGGCATGGGATGGGGCGGCATGGGCGGTGGCAACCCTCCCGGCGGGAACGCCAACGGTGGCGGGCGGCGACAGATGGACCCGGAAATGGCTGCCCGCATCGAGACGATGCGTGAGGCCAGCGCAGCACTCCAGCAGAAATCGGAGCAGGAACTCGGCCGCATCCTCACCAAGCCCCAGGGGAGCCGTCTCAAGCAGATTCAGCTCCAACTGGCCGGCATCGGTGCGCTGCTCCAGCCGGATATGATCGAGAAGCTCAGTCTCAGCGAGGACCAGGTCCAGCAGATTCAGGAACTCCTGACGGAAGGTCGACAGGCCGCGCGTGAGAACGGCCGGCAGATGTTCGACCTGATGCGCCAGGCTGTCCCCGACACCGGCAACACCAACAACGCCGCTCCCAACGGTGCGAACGGGAACAATGGTCCTGGCGGTCGCGGGCGACGCGGGCCCAGCATGCGCGACCCGGCCGTTCAGGCGGCCGTGAAGAACTACATGGAAAAGCCCGAGACCAAGGCCAAGATCGATCAGATCCAGGCTCAGAACCAGAAGATCGACAAGCAACTCCTCTCGGCGGTCTTCCGCATTCTCTCGAAGCGGCAGGGGACGGCCTACAAGAAGATGCTCGGCGCTCCCTTTGACGTGGCGCAGATGACAGGGGCTCCCGCGGCGAACAACGCCAACCGGGCCACGCCGAAGGCGGAGGCCGCGGACGACGAGGAATCCTCGACCGCGAAGCCGGCCCCCAAGGCGAAGTCCACCGCGAAGTCGAAGCGGAAGAGCCTTCGCGAGCAGCGCGGCCTCGACTGATCTCGGGCGTTTGAACCTTCCTTCCGACCTCCGTCCAGGACCCGGGGAACCTGTCCTCGGGTTCTGGTTTGCGCCTGCGTTTCGTCCCGGGATTCGGTGACTCGGTGGATTGCCCTTCTCGCCGGTGCGGTGACGTCGTATAAGGTCGATCGACTCGCCCGCGATCGCGGCGCGAGGGGCGCCCCAGGTGGAGAGAGTTCCGGAACGATGCGACACGGAAGGATCGTCGTGCTGGCCCTGATCGCGCTCTTGCTCTCGGCCGACACCGGCCGTGCGGAGGCCCCCGGCGACATTGTCGCGGTGACCGATGAGCGTTTCGGTCAGCCGATCGCACCCATCTTCCTCCTGCCGAGGCCCGATGTCCGGGCCGATCTGCAACTCAACCCGCGGCAGGTCGCCGGCGCCCGGGAGATGGCCGGTCGGCTGGCGGACCGTCTGCTCGCGATGAAGAACCGGTCGGAGCCTGCCTCGCGTTCCGAGATGCGGGAGATCGACGAGGCGATGGCGACCTGGCTCCGTCGGGAGCTTTCGCCGGTCCAGCTCGATCGGCTCTCGGAGGTCAGCCTCCAGTGGGAAGGCGCCTCGGCACTTCGTCATCCCTCGGTGGCCGAGTACCTCGTTCTGGGCAAGCCCCAGAGGAATCGAATCCACGAACTCCTCGTCGATCGCGACCGGCGTCAGGCCGGCGGAGCGCTCGGTCCCGGCGAGTTCGATCGGATCTCTCGCGAGGTGCTGGCCGTGCTGACCCCAGACCAGTTGACACGATGGCGGGAGATGCTCGGACCACCCTGCCGATTCACGATCGCCCAGCACGATCCGACGACCCGGCGATGATTGGCCGCGGTCAGGCGAAGGCCCGGCTCAGGCCCGTCGGGCCAGACGGATCGAGTGCGGTCTCTGGCCGGCGATCGGATGCGGATCGTCGAGCACCGGCCTGGTCCGCGTGTGGGCCCATCGATCCAGTGCCTGTCGAAGCTCGGCCGCCAACTGATCGGCCGACTCCTGCCGGCGCGCCGGCAGCCGGTTCATCGCTCGCAGGATCGTCGCTTCGAGGTCGGGCGGGAAGCCGCGACGAACCTCGGACGGTCGGCGAGCCACCGCACCGGCCAGGTAGGCCGGCAGCGCTGGGAGACTCACGTAATCCGGGACCCGGAACGGACGGACGAGCGTGAGGGCCTCGAAAATGGTGACCCCCATCGAATAGATGTCGCATCGGATCTCGTCGGCCGTGGCGCGGAGGAGTCGCTCGGGCGCCATGTACATTGGAGTACCGGCTCCGTCTCGCATCTGCTCCGGCGTGGCGATCTCCAGATCGCGACCCAGGCCGAAGTCGCAGAAGTACACCGTCTCGGGGCGGCCGTGATCGATCAGGATGTTGGCGGGTTTGATGTCGCGGTGCGCCACTCGATGGGCGTGGACGCGGGCCATGGCCTCGACGGCCTTGAGGAGAAGCCGGCCCATCGTCCGGAAGTAATCCGGCTCGTCGAGCGTCACCAGTCGATGAAGTTCCTCGACTGGACGACCGGTGACATGGGCGGCTCGGGCGCGGATGATCTCGCGGAGCGAAACGCCCTCGACATAAGGCATCGCCATGTAGTGATAGCCGTTGGTCGAGCCGAGTTCGAAGACGGGCAGGAGCGAGGGCCCATCGAATCGCCCGCCTCGCTCGGCCTCGCGGCGGAATTGAGCCATCCGGGCTGGGTCGCGTGCCAGCGACGGCTTGAGGACCTTGAGCGCGGCGAGTTCGAGGGTCGGTCCGCGCCGGATTGCCTTCCAGACGTCGCCCTGCGCCCCATGCCCAAGCGGCTCGAGCAGCCGGTAATCACCCAGTTCATCGCCGGCGGTCAGCGGCGGCCTCGCGGCGATCGTGCGTGACCGGTCATCGAAGCGGGGCTCGTCCTCCTGCCTTCGACCCACCGGCCGGACCCACGTCGAGGGTTCCAGAGGCCAGCCTCGGACCGTGTCGAACGCCCGGACGAATCCTGATCCTGACGAGCCGGCCGTCCGACCGATCAGAGTCTCCCGATCCAGTCCCCCGAGGACGATCATGAAGGTTGATCCGAGAGAATCTCGCGCCACGTGCCCCGCTGTGACGCTGGGAAGGAACCGGCCGACAACAGCCGGCGGACGCGACCGCCTCACGACCGACGCGCCGGGGGACTGCCCAATCAAGGCTAGGCCGCGCCTTCACGGGATCGACTCGGTGTTGACCGGGAGCATCATGGCCCTTCCCAGGTCGTTCTGGGCACCTCCTCCGATCGACGGCTCGACAGGACCTCGGAAGCGTCCGGGGGTGACGAGTGGATGCGGTTGTTTCGGGCACTGGATCGAAGGACGGCCCTGGAAGGGTTGGGGGTGGGGCCTGTGGACCGCTCGGGAAGGCTGTATACTCAATCGTCGCCCACCCGTGCCCAACCGAGATCCCGAAGCCAGAACCAAGCCCCGCGCCCGGAGGTGCCGTCCGATCATGACGAGCCCGGACGATCGACCAGAGGCCGACCTCGACCACCACCGGGAGCCCGACCACGATCTGTATGCTCTGCCTCCCGAGGCCGTGCAGGAGCCGCCGCGCTCGCTGGGCCGGGCCCTTGGGAAGATCGGCCCGGGGCTGATCCTGGCCGCCTCGATCGTCGGGACCGGCGAGCTGATCAACACGACGAGCCTGGGAGCGCAGGCCGGCTTTAGCCTGCTCTGGCTGATCCTGCTGTCGTGCGTGATCAAGGTTTTTGTGCAGGTCGAGCTGGGACGATACGCGATCGTCCATGGTCGAACCACGCTGGAGGCGTTTGACACGCTTCCCGG
>DAHZZC010000859.1 GCA_027435495.1 Planctomycetales bacterium | reverse complement strand
CAGGCGATGGTCCGGGCGCGCTACCCGCAAGACTCCTTGCAGATGATCGGCTTCTACACGTTTGCCAACGTGATGAACGAGCGCCAGCTCATCAACTCAGCGCCCAAGCCGGTGAGCATGTTCGATAGCCGAATTCACCTGCGATTCGATCTCGACCATCCGGTTGGACGGGTTCCGCAGCACTTCACGAACATTCACGCCGGGCTCCGACTGGCCCGAAGCGTCCTGATGAGGCAACCGGCCGCGAACCGGCAGATCATCGTCATCACCGATGGCGAGCCGACGGCCCACATCGAGGGTCGCGAGGTGGTCCTGATCTACCCGCCCGCCGAGAAGACCGCGGCCCACACCCTGGCCGAGGTCCGCAAGTGCGCCAACGCGGGAATCCGGGTCTCGAGCTTCGCGCTGATCGAGGACTACTTCTACCTGGGCCTGGTGAACTTCGTCGAGGAGATGGCCCGCGTCTCGAAGGGCGTCGCGGCCTACTGCTCGACCGACGAGATCGGCAACCTGGTCTTCGAGAGCTTCGTCGGCGGACGACACACCAAGCGATTCGATCGCTGAACGATTATCCCTCCGGATCTTCCAGCAGTACCCGCAATCGCTCCGCCAGCGGCTCGGGGAGCCCTGGCAACCACGATTCGTCGATGAGACCGACTTCGATCATGTCTCGGAGGTGAGTCCTGTCCTTGTCGCGGAACGAGGTGAGTTTCATCCTCACCAAGGAATCGAGCTTCACGACTCGGAATGAGTCGGTCGCTTCCGCCTGATCGATTCCCGGCGACGAGGCCAGATCCGTATCGCGGACCTTCTCCGCCGCGTAGAGAATATGGACCGCATCCCTCGCCTTCGCTCCTGGACCATCCAGGAACATGTCGATCCCCTTGACGTGTCGGAAGAGAAATCCTGCCGAGGCCATCGCGGCTTTCGCCCTTTCCAGATCGGCTCGGTTGATCAGGATGTCCACATCCTGAGTGTTTCGAACGGCCGCCTCATCCACCCGGGCGACCCACGAGGCCACGGCGTTCCCGCCGACCACTGCATACGGAACGCCGGCTCGCTCCAGCGCCGCGGTCGATCGGTTCAATCGGTCCCGGACTTTTTCCACGGCTCTCACCATCCGATCGAGGAGGTTGGGCGGCGCGGGGATGATCCGTCCGCCCGGGTATTCGAATGCGCTCATGATCTACCTCAGATCCCCTGCTTCTCCAGCCGATAGGGAAGCACCTTCACGCCTCGCCGCTTCATCGGGGCCATCGCCGCGATCATCCTTCGCTGCTGCTCGCTCTTTTCCTCGGACTGGAGCGAGCGGAATCCTGTTGGAGAAGCTTCCGAATCGCGGATCTCGGCCTGGTCGAGCAAGAAGACGAAATCTCCCCGGCCGAGATCGAGCGATTCGACCAGTCGGGCCGTCTGCTCCACGTGCGACTCCGCGCGATCGGGCCCACCCGCGCCGACCAGCGTCAACACGCTCGCACCGATCCCGGCCGCCTTCAGTCGCGAGACGATCTCTCTCAAGGAAGATTCCTTCCATGATTTCTCATAAATTTCACGGATATCGGTGTCGCCCGATTCGACACCGAGGTTGACGCGAAGCAGACCGCGATTGGCGAGGCGTCGCCAATCGTCGACGCCGTGATCGATTCCATCGAAGTCGTCGAGGAAGGTGAAGGCTCCCTCGATTCGGATCTCGTTTTCAAAGGCATCGCGGCTGCTGGGGAGGTTTGAGGCGATGGCCTCGAGATAGGCTTCGACGGTCGAGACTGGCTGATGCAGGACGTCGTCTCCGGCGAGGAAGACGGACCGGGCCTGAGCGAGTCGACGTCCCCAGAGCGCCGCGACGTCGCGGACGTGCTGAGCGAATTCTTCATAATTACGCTTGTAGAATTCTTCCGATTTTGCAAGTGCGAATGTATGGCCGTCGGCGTGACCTAGGGTTGCCTGAACGACGACCGCGCCTGGAGAGTCGGGTGGCAGGAAGGGCAGCGGACCGTAGACGGCGGTGTACTGCTCGCGATGGCGGAACCAGGCATCGGGGTCCCAGCGGCTGATGGACTCGAGAAAGTCGTGGAGCCTGGAAAACGAGAGTGGAGTGGCCTTTTCGACGGGTGGAAAAGTCCCGTGGAGTCTCGTGGAGTCCAATCGGCCATCGAGGTCGAGCGCCAACGATCGGATGTGGGCATCGAGGTCGGCCGCCTCGCCGAACGCGAGTTTTCGCCGGTGGAGCATGAGGTTTGGACCCTCGCGAACCCGGTCGATCGCGTGGACCGTACCGTCGAGTCCCTTGAGGTAGTGCAGGCCGTCGAGGTACGCGCGCTGCCACCTTCCTTCCAGGTCGAAGTGGTAGATGGGAGCGTCGCCGAAGTAGAGAGAAAAGGCGCCGGCCTTGAAGCCGGCGAAGATGAGATCACCCTCGCGGTCGGTGGGTTCGAGACCAATCCGGTTCCGATAAAGGGCTCCATCTTGAAGGAGGCAGGCGGCCTCCGTCCGGTGCTCGTTCATCCTGGGCGTGTCCCTCGGGCGTTCAAATTCCTCTCCTCGAATCGTCGAACTTCCATTATCCTCTCGGCAGACGCCGGTAGGAAGCGACGTCGGGACGTCCCGTCTCTCCAGGAGGGAGTTGTGCCTCCATCGCCATTGCGGACGAATCGATGGATCTGGGCCGAGCCGATCGCGATCCTTGTGATGGCCCTGGCGATCAACCTGGCCGGTAACGATCGGACCGGTCTCTGGGACCGCGATGAGCCTCGGTACGCGGTTGCCGTCCGCGAGATGCGGCAATCCGGTGACTGGTTGCTCCCGAGCTTCAACGGCGAGCCCCGCTATCACAAGCCCATTCTGATCTACTGGCTGATGGGCCTGACGACGGCGATGGCTGGCGACAACCCGTTCGCCGCTCGACTGGTCTCCGCGACGGCCGGAGCCTCGGCCGTGCTGGGGGTCTGGTGGCTCGGGCGCCGGATGTTCGGCGCCCGGTGTGGGACGCTTGCCGCGCTCGCCTACGCGACGGCCCCGATCGTCGCGGCCGAGGCCAAACTCGCGACCACCGATGCCACGCTGGCGCTCTGGCTGCTGGGCTGTCAGGCGGCGCTCTGGGTTCTGAGTCATCGCGAATCGCCGATGGCCGCCGCGTTCTTCTGGACGGGGCTCAACCTGGCATTCCTCACCAAGGGGCCGGTCGGCCTGGCGTTCGTTGGGGTCTCGGCGATGTTAGCGAGGTGGTGGGGGTGGACCTGGCCGTCCTTAAGGCGGTTGCATCTGAAATGGGGCCTCGCCAGCTTCGTCTTGCTGACGTTGCCCTGGTTCGCTGCGGCGACGATCGCCTCGCGCGGCGAGTTCCTCCGTTTCGCTGTCGGCGACCAGATCCTCCGTCGGGTCTCGCAGGACGTCGAGACTCATGGCGGATTCCCCGGTTATTATGCGACGGTCTCGGCGGTGGTCTTCTATCCGTGGTCGGCCCTCCTGCCGGTCGGGATCGCTGTCGCCTGGGCCCGTCGGAGGTCCGACCCAACTCTTGCCTATCTGCTCGGCTGGATCGCCGGTCCGATGATCCTGCTGGAGTGCTTCCGAACCAAGCTGATTCACTACTATCTGCCAGCGTTCCCCTCGTGCGCGCTGCTGGTGGCCTGGGCGATCGTTGCGATGGCGGATCGCCGCGAAAACATCCGAGGTCTTCGTCTCGGCCGTCTCTCGGTGGCCATGCTGGCGACGATTGGAGCGGGCCTCGCGCTCGCCCTCATCGGGGCCGCTGTGATCCTCTCGGGCCCTCTGTTTGGTCCCCTGATCGTACTCGCCGGGCTGATCGCCGTGGGGACGGTTGCCGGGGTCGCCATGCTGAGGCGAGGCCAGTCCGAGCAGGCCATCTTCGCTCTGGCCGGTTGCTGGGCGATCGTCCTCATCCTTGCGACCGGATGGGTGATCCCGATCGGCGAGCCGGCGCGAACATCTCGGGTCGTCGGCCGGAAGCTGGGCGAGCTCTCGCGAAGTCTCGCAATCGAGCCGGTCCTGCTCGAATATCAGGAGCCCGGAATCGTCTACGAGCTGGGCCACCCGATCGCACTGATCCGCGACCGCGACGGCTTCTTCCGGCACATCAGCGGTGGACGATCGGTGGCCACCGTCCTTCTCGACTTCGAGATCCCTGTCATGCGAAGCCACTTCGGACTCGATGTCGAGGTCGTTGAGGAGATCGACGGATACCGGCTGACGAAGGGGAAGAAGCAGGCGCTCTACCTCGCCATCGTGAAGGAGGCCAACTCACCGTCGGTCGACGACGTTCCCAATCTGGCGACGTCCCGGCGCGGGGTGGGTGAGCAGCCGCTCGTAAAGTGACCGTAGTTCGCGGGTCATCGTCTCATGGCGGAACCGATCGGCGAACCGTCGGCGCCCCTCGGCACCCATCGTCGCCCGGAGCGCCGGATCGGCTGCAAGGCGGAGAATTCCGGAGGCCAGACCGCCGAGGTCGCGCGGCTTCAGCAAGATGCCGGTCTCGGTCAGAACAACCTCGCGCGCGCCGTCGACGTCGTAGCTGATCACCGGCCGACCGACGAGCAATCCCTGCGGCAGTACCCTCGCCAGTCCCTCGCGGAGGCTCGGATGGATCACCGCGTCGACGGCCTGAAGTAGCTCGGGGATTCGGCCAGGCGGGACCAGGCCCGTCAGGATGAATGAGCGCGAGAGTCCCAGTCGCGCGATCTCCGCCGAGAGCCGGTCGCGGAGGATGCCGTCGCCGATCCAGACGAATCGGACCTTCGGGTTCTCGGCGATCACCCGAGAAGCGATCGCGAGGATATCCTCGTGCCCCTTCCGCTCGAAGAGCCGGGCGACCGTCGCGAAGGCGACCTCCTCGTCGGCCAGCCCCAGCTCGCGCCGGACCTCCTCGCGCGATCGGGGTGGATTGAGGAAGGCGTCGGCGTCCATCCCGCTGTAGACGGTTGAGTATTGCTCGGGACGGCCCACCCCAGCGGCCAGAGCCTGCTCGGCCATCGCGTCGCAGACGCCGACGATCGCATCGCAGCGCCGGGCCGCCCAACGCTCCAGCGCGATGTAGAGGCGGTTCTTCATCGGCGTCTCGAACGGGCCAAACGGTAGTCCGTGGATCGTGTGGATGATCGCCGGGACGCGCTCGTCCCAGGCGGCGGCACGTCCCAGGATGCCTGCCTTCGAGCTATGCGTGTGGACAACCTCGGGCGCCAGGCGGCGGATCGAAGCCCGGAGCCTTCCGTACGCGAGCAGGTCGGTCATTGGCCGGATGGCGCGGACCAGTTCCGGCATGAGCTCGACCTTCAGACCGCGTGCTTCGGCGCGGTCGAACAGGTCGCCCTCGGGGCCCTCGGCCGGCCCTGTGATGAGAGTGACGTCGTCGCCGTGGTCGTGATGGAGACCGTCCACGGTCAGGAGGGTATTCTCCTGCGCTCCGCCCAGGATCAACCGAGTAATGATGTGGACGATCCGCATCTCGAATCCTTGTTCGTCGGCTCAGGTCCGTGAGTAGCGGACGGTCAAAAGAAAAAGGCCCTGCGGCGGAGCGGTCGGTCCGGCCTCGACCCGGTCCTGCGCCGCGAGGACATCGGCGACCCACGACTCGGGCCGTTTCCCCTGTCCGACCAGCACCAGCGTCCCCGCGATCGATCGGACCATGTTGTAGAGGAAGCCATCCGCCTCGACCTCGATCGTGACCAGGTCGCCATCGCGGGCGACAGCCACATCGAAGATGGTCCGAACGCTGCTCATCCGGTTCGGCCAGTCGGTCTCGAAACTCCGGAAATCGTGGCGGCCCAGGAGCGAGGCGCCAGCGCGGCCCATCGCGCCGGCGTCGAGCGGCCTTGGAACGTGCCAGCTATACCGGAGCTGGAATGGACTGGCGATCCGGGCATTATCGATCGTGTAGCGATAGCGCTTGGATCGGGCATCGAGCGTTGCGTGGAACGCTTGGGGCATTTCGGCGGCATCCAGAATCCGGAGGTCTCTCGGCAACATTGCATTGAGAGCCCGGACGAAAGTCTCGGGCTCGTGCCGAGAGGCGGTCAGAAAATGAACGACCTGCCCCATCGCGTGGACGCCGGCATCCGTCCGCCCTGAGGCCGTCGTCGTCGGGCGGACACCGGTCAGCCGCTCGATGGCTTCTTCCAGGACCTCCTGCACGGTCCGAAGCGAGGGCTGGCGCTGCCAGCCGTGGAACTCGGTCCCGTCGTAGCAAAGGATCAGCTTGATGTTGCGCATCGGATCGGGGATCGGCTCGGCACCGCCTCAAACCCCCACCGGAGCCAGCTCCACCAGCTTCTCGGCGATCTGGACGGCGTTCGTCGCCGCGCCCTTTCGCAGGGTGTCGCTCACGCACCAGAACAGCAGGGCGTTGGGCCGGCCAAGGTCCGGACGAATCCGGCCGACGAAGACGTCGTCACGACCAGCCGCCGTGGCGGCCAGGGGATACGATCGCGCCAGGGGATCGTCAACCACCGTGATCCCCGGCGCCTGCTCCCAGAGCGCCCGGGCCTCCTCCACCGTGACCGGCCGCTCGGTCTCAACCAGAATCGACTCGCTGTGGCTGAACGCCACCGGCACCCGGACGCAGGTTGGGCTGACGTCGATCGTCGGATCTCCCAGGATTTTCCGCGTCTCGTGAACCATCTTCATTTCCTCCTTGGTATAGCCTGTCGGGAGGAAATCATCGATCTGTGGGATGCAATTGCCAAGGATCGGGTGGGCGAACTTGGACGGAGAAGGCGGAGCCTCGCCTCGGTAGACGGCCGCGGCCTGCTCTTCCAGCTCGTGAATCCCCTTCTGACCGGCGCCCGAGACCGATTGATACGTACTGACGACCACCCGAAGAACCCGGGCAGCATCGTGCAGCGGCTTGAGCGCCACGACCATCTGGATCGTCGAGCAGTTGGGATTGGCGATGATCCCTCGATGCTTGAGAATGTCGGCGGGATTCACTTCGGGGACGACAAGCGGGACCTCGGGTTCCATCCGGAAGGCGCTCGAATTGTCGACGACCACGGCACCGGCCCGTGCCGCGATCGGACTCCACTGGCGTGAGACCGAGGCCGGCGTGCTCGAGAGCACGAT
>DAHZZC010000858.1 GCA_027435495.1 Planctomycetales bacterium | reverse complement strand
CACATCATCCCACCGCCGCCAATCCCCATCGATCCACCGATCCCCATTGACTTCAGGAGGTCCGCTGGGGTTTGGCCGGGGAGCTTGCCCTGTATCTCGCCCGCGGCTTCCTCGAGTTCGGCTCGGACGCCGTCAATCGAGCTGATGATCAGGACGCCGTCCCGAACGCAATGCGCCAGCCCGCATTGTTTGAGGACCAGCCGAAGCGAAGTCCTGAGCGGGACGCCTTCGAGGTCGATCGTCACCGGCCATTGGAGCGGTGAGTCCTTCCCGTCGTCGGCGACGAGAGGATCGACATACACGGGGATGGGCTTTCCGTCCGGCTGGGCCAGCGACGATCGGATGTACAGGAGAACCTTATTCAAGGGCGTTGGCTGGGAAAAGGTCATCGTCAACGGGCGGTCGAGCTTCTCGAGGATGACCGAGTTCGCTGGGTCGTTCTCGGTGGCGATCGCGGCGGCCAGCGTGGCGATCTCGACCCGACGCTGGTTCCCAAACGGATCTCGCGCGAGTTGCAGTCGTCGGAATTCCTTCCGAGCCTCCGCCGAGACCTCGCCAGCGTCCGCCGTCGTCGGATTCGCCTTCTTTGATCCAGGCCCCGTCGTTTGGGGAAGGGACGGAGCGGGCTTCGTCTGCGTTGCCTCCCGCGGCGGCGTACCGGGCTGGGCCGACCTGGTCCCACCCTGACCGGCTCCAAGGACCAGGCCCGTCGTCACGCCGAGGGTAGCGATCAGGGCAATGTACATCGACCGGGTGGTGTTCAGGATCATGGCTCGAACGGCTCCATCAACGAGGTTGGCGACAGAAAGCGAAACAGCGGAGGCACCGGCCACATCGACGATCGCCCGCGCGCCGTTCAGCGTGGCCGCCTTCAACGATTCCGGCGCGACGATCCGGACTCCGACGAAGGAAAGCTCGCCGCCCGGGATCGAGACGCCTCGGCGGGCGATCCGTTTGCGGAGCATCTCGCGAGCCCGCGAGAGCCGGCCCTTGACCGTCCCGATCGGGCATCCGAGCCGATGGGCGGCCTCCTCGTGCGAGAGGCCCTCGAAGTAGCAGAGCAGCACGAGCTCGCGATATTTCCCCGGCAGCCGGCGGACCTCCTCATGCAGCCAGGGGACCGGCTCGGGCTCGGGTCGGGGTTCGGCCGCGGCTTCTTGCACGGCGTCTGAGCCGAGGGGCGTCCGGGCTGCCCGACGCGCCGCGATGACCCTCGCCCGGTTCGCCACCCGGAAGGCAACGCCGTAAAGCCAGTTGCCGAGCAACTCGCGACTCCGGAGCGTCTCGGCTTTTCGGACCAGGACGAGGAACGTCGCCTGGAATGCGTCGTCGACGTCGTTGGGATCGCGGAGAAGGCGTCGGCAGACGCCAAGAACCATTGGCCCGTGTCGGGTGACAATGGCCTCGAAGGCCGCCTCGTCGCGGGCGCGGACGAAGCGTTCGAGGAGTTCGCCCTCCGAGAGCCCCGAGACGGTTCCGTCTCCGAACAGCCGCCCGACCTCCCGGACGAGGGCCCCGCTCGACGGTCCCTGTAATCCCGTCCGCATGGTGAGTCTCCGCGAGGTGGCTTGCCCACCGCGGCCGACGATGGGTGTCTGACAGGTACTGCACGCTCTTGGACTTCAGGATACGCGATTTCTTGAAGATCCTCAGCCGTTCGTCCGTCTGGACGCGTCGGACCTCGCCCGGCTAGAACAGAGCGTCGCGGCCAGGAGGCTCCGGCGAACGCATCTGAAGGACCTTCCCCATGAGACCATTCCCGTCGCGGCTGGTTGGAATCGAGCGAGAGAGGGCAACGCCTCGCGAGCGCGGGCGAGGGGGCCCAGGATGGCGAGTCATCGCCCCGGCTCTGGTTCTCGCGGTCCTCGCCGCGACGGTTGGCTCGGCCGAGGAGGCGAGACGGCCCCAGCTCCCCGAGTTGAAGGTCAGGCAATACCGGCTGCCGAACGGGCTGACAGTCCTGCTGCATGAGGACCACACGACCCCCGTGGCGGCGGTCGATCTTTATTACAAGGTCGGCTCGAAGGACGAGCGGCCGGCGAAGACCGGATTCGCCCACCTTTTCGAGCACATGATGTTCCTGGGCTCGGAGCATCACGACGCCGATTACTCGCTCCCGCTGGAGCAGGTCGGCGCTGAGACCAACGCGACGACCGACGAGGATCGGACCGAGTATTACGAGCGAGTTCCGAGCAACGCGCTGGAGCGCGCCCTCTGGCTCGAGGCCGACCGGCTCGGCTTCCTCCTTCCGGCAATGACCCGCAAGAAGCTCGACAGCGAGCGCGACGTCGTCAAGAACGAGCGCCGAGAGCGGGTGGACAACGTCCCGTACGGCCGGGCCGACGAGGCGATTCGCGAGGCGCTTTATCCGCCCGATCATCCGTACCGACACAGCGTGATCGGCTCGATGGCCGACCTCTCGGCCGCCTCGCTCGAAGATGTCGCCGCGTTCTTCCGCGACTATTACACGCCCGACAACGCGATTCTCTGTGTTGCAGGCGACATCGACCGTGCGAAGGTCGAAACGTGGATCGGTCAATACTTTGGTGCGATCCCCCGGAATGCGCACGAGAAGGAGCGGCACCGGCCCGACCCGAAGAGTGGCGTCCCCGTGCTCGACCAGCCGAAGCGGCTCCGGCTCACCGACGCGGTGAGCCTGGCCCGCGTGCAAATCGTCTGGCCGACCGTTCCGCAGGGGCATCCCGATGAGCCGGCGCTTGACGTCCTGGCGGCGGTCCTCGGTGGGCTCGACAAGGAGAACCGCCTCTTCCGCGCCCTGATGTTCGACCGAAGTCTCGCCGCCGAGGTCTCCGCCTCGCACCCGACCCGGCTTCTCTCCGGCGAGTTCGACGTGACGATGCTGGCGCATCCGGGCGGCGATCTCGCTCCGCTCGTCAAGCTGGCCGACGCCGAGATCGACCGGCTCAAAACAGAGGGCCCGACCGAGGCTGAGGTCCGCAAGGCCCAGAACCAGCGCGAGAGCGACCTGATCCTCGGCTTGCAGTCCATCCTTCGACGGGCGCAGGTCTTTAACCTCTATGAGGCGACCCGAGGCGATCCAACCGCCTATCGTGCCGAGCTCGATCGCGTCTTTGCCGTCACGACGGAAGACGTTCGACGCGTCGCCCGGAAGTACCTCGGGCCGAATCGGGTCGAACTGGAAATGATCCCTGGCGCCTCGGCGCCGGCCGCCGTCGAGGCGCCGGCGTCCTCGCCGGCAGGGAAGGTCGAGGCCCCGCCCGCACCCGCGATCGGCCAGGGCACCGTCCACCCGCCGATGCCCGAACTCGGACCGACACCCCGGTTTCGGCCCCCTCATTTCGAGCACAGGAGGCTTTCGAACGGGCTGGAGCTGAGGATCGTTGAGCGGCATGAATTGCCGATCGTCACCATCGACCTGATCGTGAAGTCGGGCGAGACGCTGACCCCCGCGGGCAAGGAGGGCCTGGCCTCGCTCGCCGCGGAGCTGTTGACCTCCGGCACGACGACGCTTTCGACGATACAACTGGCCGGGGCCCTCGCCGAGATTGGCGCATCGATCGATTCCGATGGCGGGCTGGAGTCGACCACGGTTGGCCTGACGACGCTCTCGCGGCACCTCGACCGGGGACTCGACCTGTTCGCCGATGTTGTCCGTAACCCGGCCTTCGAGGCCCGAGAGCTGGAACGGCTCCGCCTGGAGCGGCTCTCGCAACTCAGCGCGATCGCGGACGACGCCGAGGAGACCTCGCACCTGCTTTTCCCTCGGCTGATCTACGGCTCCCAGCATCCGTACGGCCGGCCGATCCTTGGGACGCCGGCCTCGGTCAAGTCGATCACCCGGGATGATATCTCGGCGTTTTGTCGGCGGATCATGGTCCCGGGGAACGCGGCGGTGGTGGTGGTCGGCGACGTTCGGCCGGACGCGATCGCCGGGGCGCTCGACGTCCGGTTCCGCGGCTGGGGGCCCGGTCCGATCCCGGCGGAGCCGACGAGCGAGAAGCCGCCCTCGCCGCCGGACGGACGCCCGATCTTCCTGATCGACCGGCCGGGCGCGCCGCAGTCGGTGATCGCGATCGGACGGGTCGCCGCCGCGCGGAAGTCGCCCGACTACCACGCGATCCTCGCGATGAACGCGATCCTGGGCGGCCAGTTCGCCAGCCGGATCAACCTCAAGCTCCGCCAGGAGAAGGGGTATAGCTACGGCGCCGAGTCGGGATTTGGGTTCTATCGAGAGCCCGGCCCGTTCGTCGCCGGAGGGCCGGTCGAGAGCAGCGTGACGAAGGAAGCGCTCGTTGAGTTCTTCCACGAGCTTTCCGGGATCGTCGGCCCCCGGCCCGTCACTGAGGAAGAACTGGCCTTCGCGAAGGAGCGGCTGCTCCTGGGCTTTCCGAGCCGGTTCGAGACGACGTTCGGCGTCGCGGGGCAGCTTGCCGTCCTCGTCGCCGATGACCTGCCCGACGACGAGTTCGAGCGATACCAGCCCCGGATCGAGGCCCTCACCCGGGCCGACGTGGACCGGGTGGCGCACCGTTACATCACGCCCGACAACATGGTCGTTTTGATCGTCGGCGACCGGGCCCGGATCGAGGGGCCGATCCAAACGCTCCCGTGGGCCCGGTCGATCCAGCACCTCAACGCCGCCGGCCATCCGCTCGATCGACCGTTCGACGAGCGGCGATAAGCCGGATCAACCGGTGCGCGGCCCAATCGTCGGCGAGGAGTTGCGTAGACTTCGGACTTTCAGGATTCGGCCTTCGAGCCCGTATCCCCGGATGTGACAGGGGTCGGCGGCGGGGGGGGTGTGAGCTCTCGGATCGGAGGCGAGAGATCGGGGACCGTCGCGTCCTGTGCGGGACCCGGGAAGGGCGCCCTGGAGTTCGCGGGCGGCGGTTGCGGGCTCGGCGGGGGAGCACTTGGCCTCGCCGAGATCGCCGCAGCCTGCTGCTGCATCTGAGCGGCCCTGGCCTGCGCCTTTGTGTTGAGCCGGTCGAGCGCCCGGGTCGAAGCTTTTCGGACATCCTCGCGATGGTCGTAGATCGAGGACCGTTCCAGGGCGATGGCCGCATCCGACCCGCCGATCTCCCCCAGCGCGATCGCCGCGGCGACCCGAACATCCTTGAAATTGTCGTACTTCAGGACGTGGATCAGCGAGGGGACCGCGCGCCGGTCGCCGAGCCGCCCGAGCGTATAGGCCGCTTCCTTCCGCGCCCCCGAGAAGAGACTCTGGAGCCGCTGGCTCTCCAATGCGACCTGGTCGGGCGGAGGAGGAGGGGACGCGGGCGCGACCGCAGGTCCACCCATGACCGGCCCGCCGATCGCACCGCCACCCATCCCGAATCCACCCCCTCCAAACGAGAAGTTCAGCAGTGGAGCGGCCATCAGCCCGAATCCGAACGCCGGGACGACCGGTTCGACCACCACTCCGCGCGGCCCTCCCCAGGCCGGACGGCCCCATCCACCGGGCCCCGGACCCATCGGCGTTCGCTGGACCTGCACCTCGCGTGAGATTGTTCCGCCCGGGCGGCGGATCGTCACCTGACGATCGATCGATCCTGGCCGACGCTGGATCTCGACCTGACGATCAATCGATCGGCCACGCGGGCCCGTGATCGTCGTGTTCCGCTCGAAGGTCTGCCCGCTCGCCCCGGCGCAGGCACCCGCCAGGCACGATCCGCAGACCACGGCGGCCAGCCAGTCCTTTCTGATTCGCACGGCTTCTGTCCTCCTTGCCGGCCGTAAGCCGCGATCGCCCCCGCTTTTCCTTGTCTCGTCGATTGGGCCCCACTGCGAGCCTGGGGCCGCGCGATTTTGCCAGCGATGTCCCCCAATGGGAAGATCGGAATGCAGATGACCCAGACGAACCGCCAGGCCCGTCTTCTTTGGAAAGCCGTTCCGATGACAATGACTGGAAGAGATAGGGCGACCGCTCGGACTTTTTGGCGGGATTTGCCTTGCAATACATTGCTTGCAGCTTATGATGGCATTGAAAAGATGGGGCCCGTCGAAGGCGACGTCGGCCCTGCTCGACTTCTCTCGGAATCCATCCTTCTCAATTTTGCTGCCGGTTCTCAGTCAAGGAGGCTGCTGTGCCTTCCCACAAGCCGGTACCGATGGTGCCGTCGTCGATTCTGCCGTTCGCCGTTCGAACGATCGCTGCGGGGCGTGGCGCGCGCGTGCTTTGTTGCCCGGAGTGTCGCTCGCCCCTGAACCTGATTCAGCCCGACGAAAACGAGCCGAGTCGGTTGCTCGGGACCTGCGAACGATGCTCGAAATGGGTTTTCCTGGTGGAACTCGAGCCCGAGTGGCGGAGGGCGCTTGTGGTGGAGCTGCCCGATAGCGAGGACATCTACCGCAAGCTGGAACAGCTCCAACCGGAATCCAGGAACAGGGACAGGGCGTAGGCCCATCGGTCCGATTCTCGGGCCATCGTCGCGCGGGATCGATCGCTCAGCGCTTCTTTCGACCCTTCCGGGAACGCGGTTCCGGTCGAGTCCGCGCCTCTGGCTTGCCTTTCCTGGTCTCCCTGGCAGGCCGTTTGGGTACGGGACGCGGTCCCGTAGGCTCGCTTTGGGCGTGAGGAGATCGATCCTCGGAGGAATTGGCCCGCGGTCCGACCGCCCGGGGCGGTCGAGCCTCTCGGTCATCCGAGCGACGAGGGAGGTTGGTCGGTTCCCTCAGCGAATCGACCAGGATGAGATCGAGGATTCGGCGGTCCACGTCCACGTGGGCGATGTGGACGATCGTTCGGTCGCCAAGTCGGTGGCGGAGTCCCGAGCGTCGGCCGACCAGGGTATGCGTCCCTTCTTCTCGATAGTAGTAATCGTCGGCGAGCGAGGTGACGTGGACCAGCCCCTCGACGGGTAGATCCACCAGCCGGCAGAAGAGGCCGAAGTCCTCGACGCGGACGATCACCGCATGGAACGACTCGCCGATCCGTCCTTCGAGATAGGTCAGCAGCTTGACCCGAATCAGTTCGCGCTCGGCCGACTCGGCCCTCCGCTCGGTCCGGGTGCAGTGCTCGCCCAGGACGACCAGTTCGTCGTGTCGGTTTGATGGCCGTCGGCCGTCGAGCCAGGCGATGAGTTGCCGGTGGACCTGGAGGTCGGGGTATCGGCGAATCGGCGAGGTGAAGTGGCAGTAATCCTCGCTCGCCAGCGCGTAATGCTCCTGGGGCTCGGGCGTGTAGTTGGCCTGCTTGAGACTTCGGAGCAGGCCGTAATGGACGGCATATTCTTCCGGCCGGCCGGCCGCCTGCGCGAGCACTTTTTGCAGCTCGAACCGGCTCTGTGCCTGTTCGATGGGGAAGCCCAGGCTCTCAGCGAACTCGGCGAATTCGTCGAGCTTGAACGGCTCGGGTGCGGCGTGGGCCCGGCGCAGGAACAAAATGTCCTGTGCCGAGAGGGTGCTGGCGACCGCCTCGTTCGCCGCGAGCATGAACTCCTCGATCACCTGGTGGCTTTCGTCGTGGAGGGCCAGATGGGCCCCGACGACGGCGCCTTGCGGGTCCAGTTCGATTTCGATCTCGGGGAGGTTGAGCTCGAGCGCCCCTCGGGTGAAACGCCGTCGACGAAGGATCATCGCCAGTTCGAGCATCTGGCCGAGCATGGTCGCGACCTTCGGCGCCAGATCGGTGTGCTCGGCTCCGGGTGCCTTCATGACGGCCATCGCCTCCTCGTAGGAGAAGCGATGGTCGACCCGGATCGCCGATCGGGTGAACCGCTTGGCGGTCAAAATGCCCTCGGTGTTGAATTCCAGCAGGGCACTGACAGTGAACCGCGTTCGGTGGGCCTGGAGGCTGGCGAGGCTATTGGAGAGAATCTCCGGGAGCATCGGGATCACGCGGTCGGGCAGGTAGACGCTTGTCCCTCGGTTCCTCGCGGACTTATCGAGTGCCGAGCCGGCCCGGACGAAATGCGAGACGTCCGCGATGTGGACGCCCAGGCTCCAGAATCCCTTCTCGTCTCGGGAGAGCGAGATGGCGTCGTCGAAGTCGCGGGCCGTGGCCGGGTCGATGGTTACGGTCAGGACGTCGCGGAGGTCCTCGCGATCGCCGATCTCATTCTCGTCGAATCCTCGGGCCTGCTCGCGGGCCTCTTCGAGGACGATCTCATCGAAGGTCTCGGGGATGTTGAAAGCCCGGATGATGGTGAGGGTGTCGACGCCGGGTGTGCCGCGTTGGCCGAGGATTTCGGTGATCACCCCCTCGCCCTCGAGGTAAGGCGTGGGGTATCGGACCATCTCGATGGCGACCTTGTCGCCGGGCCTCGCTCCCTTCGCGCCGGGATCGCCGACGTAGATGGGTTCGTGGAAGCTCGTGCCGTCGATTCGGACGAGACCGGCGCTTCCTTCCTCGAAATACGTCCCGACGAAGAGGCCGGCGGCCCTGGCGATGATCTGAACGATCCGCCCCTCGAAGTTCATTCCCGGGCGTCGCGAGCGTTTGGTGACCTTGACGGCGACCTCGTCGCCGGTGGAGGCGTCGCTGGCGCCCTCGGGCGCGATGTAGATCTGGTCGAGGCGTGGTCCGGCTGGGCTCGTGTGGGGGCGGACGAACCCGAAGCCCTTCGGCGATCGCCGGAAGACCCCGACGATCAGCCCGGTCCGGTCGGGTTGGCGGAGGGTCTTGTCCCGGGCGATCTCGAGTTTCGCTTCCTTGACCAGCCGTTTGACCGTCCCGCGGAATTCGGCGTACTGGTCCGGGCCGACGTCCAGCCGCCTCGACATCGCCTTGAGCGTGACGGGCCGGTAATCGGGCTCGGAGACAAATTTCAAAACGCGGGCGGTAAAGTCGGGCATCGGCGGCAGCAACCTCCGGTCGGATCGCGGGTTGGCGTCGATCCATCCTAGGCAACCGCCGCGCCGAAGCCTACCCCTCGGCCTGGTCGATCACACCTCGACGTCCTCGGCCTGGGTCGAGGCACCCTTGTAGAGGCGGCGGCCGAGGCTCTGGTGGAACGGGGTCCAGCTCGACTCACGGCTGGGGTCGTCGCGAATCTCGCGAGTATAGGCGTGGATCTTGGCGTCAAGATTATCGATCAGGTGCAGTGCCATCGCCTCGAGTGTCATCGGGAGTTTCGGGCTCCCGTATTCGTAGGCTCCGTGGTGGCTGACGATCATGTGCTTGAGCCGGATGTGCAGCTCGTGGGGGAAGGGCTCGCCCATCAGCTCATCGCACTGCCGGACCTTCTCCGCGAGCATCTCCACGCCCATCACGAGGTGGCCGACGAGCTGTCCCTCGTCGGTATAGGAGAAGGAGCGATCGTACGAGAGTTCGCTCACCTTGCCGATGTCGTGGAGGAAGATCCCGGTCAGCAGGAGGTCGCGGTCGACTTCCGGGTAGAACGGGGCGATCCGGTCGGCGATGTTGAGCAGGGTGGTGACGTGCTCAACCAGTCCGCCCTGGTAGGCGTGGTGGTTCTTGATCCCGGCCGGGGCGAGGGTAAACTTCCGGACGAAGTCCTCGTCGATCAGGAAGCACTCGACCAGGGCGCGGAGGTGGGGAGTTCGCATCGCCAGGAGCAGTTCGCGGAGCCGGGACATCAGCTTGCCGACGTTCTGAGTGCTCTGGGGCAGGAAGTCCTCGGGCTGAATTCGGCCAGCGTCGATGCCGTCGAGGTGCGTCAGGATGATCTGGAGCGAGCCCTGGAAGACCTGAGTCTTGCCCCGGATCTTGAGGTAGTCGCCCGGTTCAAACGATCGGGAGAGCTCTTCGGTGGCGTTCCAGAGGCGGGCGCCGATGCTCCCGGTCTTGTCCCGCAGTTCGAGTTGCAGGTAGAGATTGCCCTGGCGATTCGCCCGGAGTTGCTTGTCAGTGACCAGGAAGACCTCGTCGATCGATTCCCCGTGCGTCAACTGGTTGACGTAGATTCGGCTCATGCGTTCCGCTGTTTCATTCCCGAGGCGAGGGAGGAAATCCCGGCGGGCGCCGGGGGGGACGAGCGGGTCCAATGCCCGTCGAGGGGTAGATTGTAGGGGGCGTCCGGCGCGGGGGTCAAGGCGGTCGACTGGCCCCTCGTCATCGACAGGGGACCGGCCGGTCGCGGTCGTACCGGGCTTATTTCGGCGGAACAGGGGGGGTATCGTGATCCGCCGGCTCGGGACGAGCGGGGCGAGTCGATTCGGATTGGCTGACGGCGCACTGCGGGTGGATGCCGGCCCTTGAGTAGACGGCCTTCTTGCAGACGGGGCAGATCGGGCGGGTCGAGATCGGGACGTGCCAGTGCTTCTGCGCCACGAGCGGAGACCTCTTTCGTGATGAGGCGCCCCCGGGATTGCCGGGGGATCGCCATTTTGGTCCGGTCGGGTTCGGAGGAGTCGGAATCAATAGCGACCGCGTCCGCCGCTCCGATATCCGCCGCCGCCGCCACCACCGCCGTATCCGCCGCCGCCACCGTATCCGCCGCCGCCACCGTAACCCCCGCCGAAACCGGCGTCGAGGCCACCGCTCCGATACTTGCGAGGCTTGGCGTTGTCGACCGTCAGCTTCCGGCCGACGACTTCGCGGTCCTGCAATCCCTTGATGGCGGCCTGTGCCTCGGTGTCGCTCCCCATTTCGACATAACCGAAGCCCTTGCCCAGCCCGGTCTGGCGGTCCCGCATGATCTCGACGCTCTGGACGGTGCCGAACTCGGCGAAGACCCCTTCGAGTTCGGCGTCGCTAACTTCCCGGGGTAGATTCCCGATGAACAACCTCGTGGCCATGGCGGCAGCTCCATGAAAACTCGGGGCCCGCCGCTCCTCCTGCGGGTCGTCCCTGGATGACTCGGGATGGAAGAGGCCCGTGTGGGCGGG
>DAHZZC010000857.1 GCA_027435495.1 Planctomycetales bacterium | reverse complement strand
CGGGAACCTGGCGCTTCCCGAGCAGGAAATGTTTATGGACCTGTCGCACGTCCACCACGAATTCGCTCGGGTCGGCGTCGGAACCGTGTGGGTCGCCATGTGAGGCTGGTGGAGAAACCCTCATCGCAGGCCGGGATCCTTGGGGACGGCTTCAGGCGGGTTGGATCGGCTCGAATTCAAGAGCACGCGCACGGTCGCGGGCATTCCCAGTCGCAACTCGTCGGCCGGGTTCTGGACGAAGACCCGCACCTGGTAGACGAGCCGGGTGCGTAGTTGGCGGACCTCAACCGATTTGGGGGTAAATTCGGCCGTGGGTGAGATGAACCCGACCCAGGCCGGATAGCGTTTGCCCGGGAAACTGTCGGTCTCCACCTCCGCGGCCATGCCCGGGCGGATCTTCCCCAGGTCGGGCTCCGCCGCATAGGCGCGGATCCAGACGGGGTCGGTGAGGGCCAGCGTGAAGACGGGCTTCTGGGGCGAGGCCATGTCGCCGGGCTCGAGCAGCCGCTCCTGGATGACGCCCGGTGCGGGGGCGAACAGATCGGCGTCCGCAAGCTCGATCCGAGCCGCTTCGAGCTGGGCCTGAAGAGCGGCGAGGGTCGCGCGCGCTTCCTCGATGTCTTCCCGACGCGGGCCCGCGATGGCGAGATCCAGGATCGCCTGGGCCGCGGCCAACCGGGCTTCGGCCGTCGCGGCGGCGGCCTGGGCGTCGTCCGCGTCCTGTTTCGAGCCCGCATTCTTGTCCGCCAGCGACTGGCGCCGCGCCGACGTCCGGCGCGCATTCTCCAGTTCGGCCTTCGCCATCTCGACGTCGGCGCCTGCCTTGCGGATGTCCTCGGGGCGCGTGCCGTTTACCAACCGGGTGAGCGCCTGGTTCTGAGCGTCGACCTGGGCGCCAGCCCGTGCCACGGCAGCCTGAAGTCGTCGGGTGTCGAGTACGGCCAGCAATTGCCCTGCTGAGATTCGGTCCCCTTCCTTGACGAGCATCCGGGCAATCCGGTCGCTATTGTTGAATGCGAGTTCGACATCGCGGATATCCACATTGCCATAGAGGACGAGAACGTCCACCGGCTCTCGGACCGACCAGGGCCAGTTTCGCCAAACGACCTGCATCCCCGCGAGGGCGAAGATCAGTAGGACTCCAAGGAATCCCATGGCGACTCGCTTCTTGATCCCTGTCGTCTTTCGGCCGCTCTGCTGAGGGTGAAGGACTTCCGGGGCCGTCGATGCTGCTCGATGAGGTTGTTCCTCGGCGGGAGCCGGCCTGTTGGGTTCCAGGCTCGTCGCGAAGACGGATTGGGCGAACGGAGAAGGGGGCATCATTTCGCAATCGCCGTCCGTGAGGAATGATCACTGCGGATCGCTTCGCGAGAACACAGACGTCCAGCTTAGCATACAGAGCGCTGGATCAAGCCTCAACGTCAGGCTCTCTCTGAGAACGAGTCGAGCCCATAAACTGCGGCTCACTGGACAGGATCCGATGGTCGGGGTTAACCTTGATGCGTGTTGCAGTCCCTCATGGCCTGAGTTCCTCCCGGAAGACTCAGCCCGGTTGGCCCGATCCGAGCCATCTCGGCGTTGCGGAATCAGACGTTTTGAAACCGATCCGGCCTCGCCTTTTTCCCAGGAGCCATTCCGTGTCTTGAAAGGAACGTGTTCCCTTGATGGCTTGCCTGGCAGGATCACTCCGCTTATCTTTCGGATGACCTGGCCTCCTGCGCCCGTTCTCATCGTGTCGAGTCGGGCAAACTCCGCAAACCGAAGACGCACGAGGAGACGATCGGGCCCATGGCCGACTTCACTCCCTACCAGCAGAAGATCATCAAGCGGTACTACAACAACTTCGACGCGATCAAGTCGCAGCGGCTCTCCGAGCTGGCGACCGAGCTCTATCTCGCCGAGGGAAAGAAGCGTGACCGTCTCTGGACGCAGGTCGAGCAAACCCTCCGCAAGCTGGAATTCCCCGAGTCGAGAATCCAGCACCTGATGGAAAAGCGCGACCCGGCCCTCGTCGTCGGCATCCTCCAGGAGCTGCAATCCGGCGGCTGAAACCCGCTCAGCCTCCCCAGGGTCCGGGCACAACCGCGTGATCGCGCGAGGACGCCAGCGCCGCTTCCAGCACGCGGACGACCTCGCGCGCCTGCTCGGCCGTGACCGAAAGCGGCTCCCGTCCGGCCAGGTGTTCGGCGATGTTCCGATAATAGCCATCCCAGTGCGCCCGGACAGTCGGCACCCGACTCTCGACGATCCGCCCCGAGCCGTCGTCACGACGGAGAATCCCCTCGTATTGCGTCGGCTCGGCCGCTGCGTCGATGTTGCCGGCGCGAAGGGCCTCTTCCTGCGGGTCGATCCCCATCTTCACGAACCCACCGTCACTCCCGACCACCCACCACCGGGGCCGGTCGATCCGGCAGATTCGGCTGGTCTCAACCTGAAAGAGTACCTCGTCGAACTCCAGGACGATTCGCCCGTGGCCGCCGCTGTCGACACCCTCCCAGGGCGCCGGTGCCATCCAGGCCGAAAGTCGTCGACACGGACCGAGACCCATTTGAAGGGCCTGGTCGACCAGGTGCGCGCCCCAGTCGTGGAGAATGGTCCCGGCCGATCCGGCGTCGCGTCGCCATCCACGCGGAGCGGCGAACCGGCAGACAGTGCTCTCGAACAGGATCGGCTTCCCGATCAGGCCGTCAGCGATCACCTGGCGAAGGGTCGCGAAGTCCCAGTCCCACCGTCGGTT
>DAHZZC010000856.1 GCA_027435495.1 Planctomycetales bacterium | reverse complement strand
CTGGTTCGATAGACCGTACGCATGTAGACGAACAAAGCCCTCGTAATAGTGCAGGGGCAGATCGATCGCGAAGACGATCGCCAGGTAGAGGACAACATAGATCCCGACCGTCAGGAACCACGACGCTCTCGTCGGCCCCGTCCCCGCTTCTCTCCGGCCCCATGGAATCCCGATCCTCCCCGTGAATTCGGCCAGCCGAGCGGCCAGATTCCGGACCCTCGCCGAGACCCCCGAGAACGCCAGCCCACCCGTTAGCAGGAGCGCCCAGGCCCGATTGAACGCCCAGATGACGTTATTGCCCCGATGGAACCGCAGGGCTTCCGGAGTCGGCTCGGGGACCGCGACCGGCCCACTCGCGACCGTCTCCGATTCGATGGCCGCCCTTCGATCATCCGCGTGAGCGACCGCCCCGCACCCGAACACGACCGCCAGCAGGAGAATCCGAACGAGCCCAATGGCCCGACGAATCCGCCCTGATCCGCCCTCTTCTGGCGAGGCCCAAAGCCTATCCCTAGCATTTCTCATACATTCAATCTTGATGATTTTATTCGTGATTCTTGATGGAATTCTTGACATCGAGCGCTTCAGACAATCCGATGGGAAGGCCGATCGCCCTCGCTGGGCGGGTTGCGTCCCGGCTCGGGCGTGGACTCGGTTTCGTTGGGGGCCGGCCGGTAAAAGAAGAACATGGCGGCCAGGCCGACGGTCATCAGCGTGCCGAAGGCCCAGCCCGCGTAGCCGACGAGCCTGGCCTGGGAAAGCTCGGCGATCAGGTCGCGGACCGCCTTGTCACCTTCCTTGTAATCGAGGATCGGACCGGCGGCGTCGAGGATTCGCTGTCGGCTCTCGGCCTTGTCTTCCAGGTCGACTACCTGCTTGCGGAGCTTCTCGATCTCGTCGCCCGCGCCTTTGAGCTTCGCCAGCTTCTTCTCGTCGGCGTCGTACCTGCGGGTTACCTCGTCGAGTCGGGCGCCGAGGACCTCGGTCATTGACCGCTGGGCGGCGAGAAGCTGGCGGTTCTCGTCTCGTTCCTTGAGGGCCGCTGCGTATTGCGCCAGGAATTCCGGAGGCTTGTCGGTTTCGACCTTGCGGAGAATCGCCTCGTTGGCGACTCGCTGACCGTCGCCGATTTGCTCGACGGCGCGGGCGAGTTCCCGGATGGCGTCTCCCTGATCCTGCATCCGCGTCTGGATCTGGTAGAGCCAGAGAACCAGGGCCACGCCGAGGATGCCGAGGAACGTCCCGATCATCCCCGAGAGGGTGGCGATCTGCATCCGCTCGACGGGGGACGCCGTGTGGGCCTGCGCGGGTCGGGTGAGCATGTTGATCAACTCCGCCTCGAGGCGGGGGGAGAGGGTTGCGCCCCCGCCCCCCTCGGTATTGGGAAGTTTCTCCAGCTCGTTCGCCAGCCTCGCCAGCGCCACGCGGTCGCCCCGATCGGCCGAGAGGTAGTATCCGCCCACCTGCGCCAGCCCGCCGTCGCGCCACTGGAAGAAGCCACGGGTCTGGTTGATCGGGTCCACCACATAGGCGACCTGGAGCGGCTGGGAAAAGAAATTTCGATGAATAAAAAGATCATGGTGCGAGAGAAAGATACCGAAGCTCGGATGGGTATGATACCATCCGACGATATCGCGATCGGGATGGAGCCGGTCGCGTTCTCGGGTGATTTCCTCCCAGGAGTCGTGGGTATAGGTGAAGCTCGCCTGGGTGTTGGTGTAGTGCCGGGCCTCGAGCGCCTCGGTCACCCAGACGAACGGCTGGCCGGTGGCCGGGTCGATGCACTCCTTGCCCAGCAGGATTCCACCGAGTTCGACCGACGTATCGCTCAGGGCGTGGCGCTCGATCGCGTCGGCGGTGCGCCGGTCGATAAAGATCGGCAGATCGAACGGTTCGGGGACCTCGTAGGCGAGGCAGGCGTACCGGCGGTCGCGATCGGGCCGCGTCAGCCGCTCGGGCTCACGAACCTTCATCTCGCCGAAGACGATCTCGTCGCCGCTCAAGAGCCTACTCCCTCCTCGCCTCGCGGTCGCCGGCCAGCAGGAAGAAGCCCGATCCCGACGGCCCCTCGACCCGGACGATATCGTACGGCGGGATCCCGACGCTTCCCAGCGGCTGGTCGACCAGATCCGACGATTCCCCGATCGCACTCGCGAATTCCGGCCGCGACGGCCCCCGGCACTCGGGACAGACCGCCTCGCCAACCCGGACCTTCCCTCTCGGCCGAAGGATCGGATCGCGACGACCGCACCTCGGGCATTCCATCGCGACGACCAGTTCCCGGTCGAGAACCAGCTCCACCGGCCCCTCGACCATCCCCCGTATAGCCTCAAACAATTCAGCAACCGTCGATTTGTTGGTCAAAAAAAGTCCCGTGGGGTCCGGGTAGGTCTCGTGACTCAGGCAATCGTCACGGCGGGGGAGTCGGGTTGAGTAGAACTGGTTTCCCACGCCGTTGAAGACAAGGGCACTCCCCGCCGCGACGGGCAGGTCGTGGAGCAGCTTGAGGGCCTCCTGGACCTGGAGCGCGGCCATCATCGAGGCGATCGTCGGCGAGGTCGGGACCTTGCCCGCGGCGATCTGGTCGCGGGTCAGTAGTGGGCAGCTATACCGAAGGTTGAGAAGTTGGTAGTCGCGCTCGGTCATCGTGCATTCGTAGCAGGCCGAGTCGGGCGGGACGAAGACCTTGACCACCCCCTGGATCTCCTGGATGCCCGCGTCGATCCAGGGCGTCCCGACCTTCCAGCATTGTCGGTTGACCCAGAGCCGGGCCTCTCGGTTGTCGAGACAGCCGATCACCAGATCCACATCGGCGAAGACGCCCAGGCCCACGTCGGTGATGACATCGCCGACTCGGGCGACAACCTGAATTTCGGGATTCAACTCCCGGGCCCGAAGCGCCGCGACCTCCGCCTTGGGACGCCCGCCGTCCTCACCGCGGAACAGGACCGACCGTGAGAGGTTCGACGGCTCGACGCGGTCGAAATCGATGACCTCGATCGTACCCAGGCCGACGAGCGCGAGGTTCTTCAACACCTCATTCCCCAGCGCACCTGCGCCGACGACCAGCACCCGGGCCGAGGCCAGCCGCTCCTGTCGCCACCAGGGGATCAGCCGAAGCCGGCTGTATCGGTCGTCGTCGTCGATGATCAGGCGGTCGGCATCGCTGCCATCCGGAGAGACTGGCTCGGGCCTCATCGCTCTGCTTTCCGTTCCAATCCGCGCGGGGATTCCTCGGGGACGCGGCCGGCTCGCGAACGGCCTTACTCGATGAAGACGATCTCGTCTTCGGCACGAGCGGCCGGCCCCCCGGCGCCGATCACCCGAGGCACCTCGTCTTCGTGAGTGACCGACCCAGGCTCGTGCGAATCCGGCTCGATGATATAGAGGGGCTCATCCACCGGCGCGAGAGGCCGTTCCGCGGCCGATTGCGCCGTCACCAGTTCCTCCAACTCGGGATGGGACGGGAGCCGTCTCTCGCCCTCGTCACCCCGAGAGCCGAAGACCCTTCCATACCGCTCGGCGAACCGGCGGACGCGCCCCAGACCCCTCGCCGATTCCTTCGAAGCCGCCGAAGGAGCGGGTACGGCGGTTGGAACCCGCCCAAGGGACACGCGAAGGTCGCGGATCGAGCGATCCTCGGTCGGGAACCCGAACGTCTGCTGCTGCGCCACCCAGAGCGCGGCGTCGCGGTTATACGGGCTCCGGATGTCGTAATTGTGATAGCGGAGCATGTCCCAGAGCATCGTGCAGAGATCGTCGAGCTGCACGCTGGGAACCCAGTGTGTCCCGTAACCACCGAGGCAGACCATCCCGATCTCGGAAATATTCGGATGGTAAATGGGCGACAGCCATCGGATCTCGGGGATTGCTCGCGGATACGACGAGCCGAGCTTGATCTCGATGTGGTGCTTCTCCAGGATCCGGACCTTGCCTCGATCGCGCCAGAGTCCTCGGCCGAGGAACTGGATACGATACTGGACTGGCGGGTCGCCCAGGCTGGTGAAGCGGAAGACCGAACTCTCGGACCGAAGCCGTTCGAGGGCAGCCAGGTCGTTCCGAAGCCGACGCTCTCTCGGGGACTGGTACATGGGTCGTTGGCCCTGCCTGGGGACCGTCTGCCCGGATGGACGTGACGCCGCGCCGGCTCGATCGCCGCGAATCAGCGACGACCGGCGACGACCTCGGGATAAACGATCAGATGATCGCCATTCTGGACGCCGCCCTCGACGAGCGTCCAGTTCTCCAGAAGACGACGGCCGCCTTCCTTGTGGTCGAGGGCGTAGCTCATCGGCTGCCCGTCCGGACTGGTCGCCGGCAGGCTCATCTTGGTAATGATGTTCGGGATGATCCGGCTCACGGGCACGGTGAACGCGATGACCGCCTTCACCGACTTGGCGCCTGTCTGGTCCAGGAAGGTCACCTGGACACCGCTGGGATCGGCATTGCCGCCGTATGACATGGTCAGGATACCTCCTCAGTACCCCATTCGGAGAGCGTCCCCAATTATTGGAGTTCGCCCCGCGCTTTTCGGGCCTGCGCCCGTCGAGGGGCGTCGTGCCCCCGGACGTTCGTCCTTATCAGGATAACGCCCGCGACGGGGCCCGGAACAGTCTTTTCAGACGATTCCGGCGCAGCCCGGACCAGGGAGGCCGATCCCCTGCTTGCCGCGTCCCGAAAACGCCGACGCCCGGCCTGAGCCGGGCGTCCACAGCGACAGCGATCTTCGACCGATCGGGTCAGGTGACCGTCCGGAAGACAGTGACGCCGAGAATTCCGATCACGGCGAACACGACCAGGAAGACAAAGAACAGCACCCTGGCGATGTCTGCGGAGCCCTGCGCGATCCCGCCGAATCCGAACAACGCCGCGATCGCCGCGATCACGAGGAAGAACACCGCCCACTTCAGCAGACCCATATCGACCCTCCTCCCCGACCGAGAAGCCAGGGATTCACTCGTTGGTTTGACAACTCCGGCCGGCGACTTCACGACCCAGAACGGATCGGCCGGACCACATGGGTTGCTTCTCACAGCAAAACCCATGCCAACTGAGCGGAGCAGGGAATCGACGGGTCTAATCGATCGGCGCGACGTAGCCGCTGGCCAGTTCGCGAAACCCGGCGATCTGGTCGTCCCGCCAGGCCGGATCGTGGCCGAGGGCGGTCGCCAGGAGGGCCGCCACCTCAGGCGCAGCCTCGATGCTGGCCCGAGCGTCGAGGAAGAGCGCCCGGGTCCGACGCGCCAGGACATCCTCGACGGTCCGCGCGGCCTCGTGCCGGGCCGACCAGACCACCTCGGCTGCACAGTAGGGAAGTTCGGGGTGAAGAAGGCGCGTCCAGGCCGGGTCTTCGGCCGCGATTGCCCGAATTGCCTCCGCATCCGAACCGTAGATCGAAAGCGACCCGCCAGCCCCTTCCTTCCAGCCGTGGAGCTTCAGGGATTCGGTCCGCGACGGACGCGCCGGCAGGCCGCCGACCGCGACCGCCCGGTCGATGGCGTCGGCGGCCATTCGTCGGTAGGTCGTCCATTTTCCGCCTGTCACCGTGATCAACCCCGTCTTCGAGGTGACCACCGCGTGCTCGCGCGAGAGCTTCGCGGTCGGCGAGCCCATGTCTCCCTCCCGGACATCGTGGCCTCGAAGGAGCGGCCGGAGCCCCGCGAACATGCTCCGAACGTCGCCGATCGTTGGCCGACGCGTCAGGTAACGCCCGACGTGATCCAGCAGATACGCGACCTCCTCGCGATGGGGCCTCGGCTCGACGACCGCCTCCGGGACCTTCGTATCGGTCGTCCCGACAAGCACCCGATCGTGCCAGGGAATCGCGAAAAGAACCCGACCGTCGTCGGTGTGCGGCACCAGTAGCGCGCTGGCTCCCGGCAGGAACCACCGATCGAGGACGATGTGCGTTCCCTGGCTGGGAGTGAGGAGCGGCGATCCGGCCGACTCGGGCTCGTCGAGACGTCGGATCGCGTCGACGTGGACGCCCGTGGCATTCACAAACGCCTTCGCCTCGATCGCCAGTTCCTCGCCGGTCTCGTCGTCTCGGGCCAACAGCGAGGCGAGTCGCCCGACTCGGTGTCCGAACCGGACCACCGGCGCGTGGTTCAACGTCGTCCCGCCGAGGTCCACAAAGGTCCGGGCCAGTGCGATGGCCAGGCGAGAATCGTCGAACTGGCCGTCG
>DAHZZC010000855.1 GCA_027435495.1 Planctomycetales bacterium | reverse complement strand
GGCACCGGCACGCTCGTCGGCGATCCCATCGAAGCGCGAGCGCTGGGACGCATTCTATCCGTGGGCCGGCCTGTCGATCAACCCTGCCTGGTCGGCTCGGTGAAGACGAACATCGGTCATCTGGAAGCGGGCGCCGGGATCGCCGGACTCATCAAGGCATCGCTGGCGCTCCATCATCGTCGAATCCCCGCCAATCTCCACTTCGAGCAGCCCAACCCCGAGATCGATCTGGAAGGATGGAAGCTTCGCGTTCCGACCCGAACCGAGGACTGGCCCGTTGGCGACGGCCCACGGCTGGCGGGCGTCAATGCGTTTGGCTTCGGCGGGACGAATGCCCACGTCGTCCTTCAGGAAGCGCCCCGGTCCGACGAGGGGCCTCCGCCGAAGGTCGGGTCGAGAACCTGGCTCGTCCCGCTCTCCGCGCGTGGGCCCGAGGCGCTTCGAGCGACGGCCGAGACGTGGGCCGATTTCGTCGAGCGCTCGCCCGAGGATGTGCGTCTCGTCGAGATCGCCGCCAGTGCCGCGCTTCGACGGACGCACCACGAGCATCGGATCGCGGTCGTGGCCGACTCTCGGCGCGAGCTGGTAGACCGGTTGCGCGCTTATGCCGGGGGCGAGTCAACATCGGGCGTGGTCGAGGGGCGGACGCCATCGGGCGATCGGACGAGACTGGCCTTTGTCTGCTCGGGACAGGGGCCGCAGTGGTGGGCGATGGGGCGGCAACTGCTCCGCGACGAGCCCGTCTTCCGCGACGTGATCGAGCGGTCCGACGCGATCGTCCGAACGCTCGGCGACTGGTCGCTGCTCGATGAGCTGACCGCCGACGAGGAGCGCTCTCGGATGGAGGTCACGGCGATCTCGCAGCCCTGCCTCTTCGCCTTGCAGGTGGGTCTGGCGGAACTCTGGGCCTCCTGGGGTGTCCGGCCCGATGCCGTGATCGGGCACAGCGTGGGCGAGGTCGCGGCGGCCTACCTGGCAGGCATCCTCGATCTCAAAGAGGCCGTCCGTGTGATCTACCATCGCGGGCGCTGCATGGAGCTGGCACCCGAGCGCGGACGGATGCTCGCCGCCGGAATCACGCCCGACGAGGCCGAACGGCTGATCGCCCCGCATGGCGATCGGGTCTCGCTCGCGGCCGTGAACAGCCCCGAATCCGTGACGCTCTCCGGCGAGTCTGCTCCGCTCGAAGCCATCGCCGCGGCGCTGGAGGCGCGGGGTGTTTTCGCGAAGTTCCTGCGGGTTTCCTACGCATTCCACAGCGCCCAGATGGATCCGATCCGCGAGGAACTCCTATCGGTACTCCACGGGACTCAGCCAGACTCTTCGAAGCGGCCGATGGTCTCCACCGTGACCGGGCGACCGGTCGTCGGAACCGATTTGGGCCCGGAATACTGGTGGCAAAACGTTCGGCAGACCGTTCGATTCGCCGATGGAATCCAGACACTCCTCGATCTTGGGTACGAGACGCTGCTGGAGTTAAGTCCACATCCTGTGCTTGCATCTTCCATTCTGGATGTTTATCGGAGTCGCGGGCGGTCGGTGACGGTTCTGGCCTCGCTTCGCCGCAATGAGGACGAGCGCGCGACGATGCTCCGTTCTCTCGGTGCGCTGCACGCGATCGGATATCCGGTCGCGTGGTCGGGACTGATGCCGAAACCGCATCGGTTTCTTCGGCTGCCGACGTATTCCTGGCGTCGCGAGCGGTACTGGCACGAGGCCGAGGAATCGCGGGTCAGTCGGCTGGCCAGGCCGTTCCATCCGATGCTCGGGATCGCGCAAAAGACGCCGCAACCGTCGTGGGAGACGCGGCTCGACCTGCGACTACTGCCGTTCCTGGCCGATCATCGCGTGCAGCAGGCGGCGATCCTTCCGGCGACCGCCTACCTCGAACTGGCGATGGCCGCCACCATTGAAGATGCGAACAAATTTTCCATCGAGATTCGAGACGTCCGACTTGCGAATCCATGCTTCCTCGATCCCGAGCGTCCGCTCCGGTTACGGACGAGCCGCGATCCCGAGACGGGAACGGTGCAGGTCCACACGCGGGCGCTCGGCGACGATCGCGCGGAGTGGACGTCGCACCTCCTTGCGACCGTGCATCACCGGCCGAATGCTGAGGCGGCCGGCGAGTCGCTCGAGGCGATCCGTGCCCGGTGCCCGCGCGAGTACGAGCAAGAATCGTCTTATAAATACCTCTCACGGATCGGCCTTCATTACGGGCCGAACTTCCGGGGGATCGAGCGGGTCTGGCAGGGCGATCGCGAGTCGATCGGTCGGATTCGCTTGCCCGAAGGGCTCTCGCCCGACGGCTATCTCTTCCATCCGGCGATGCTCGACGCCTGCCTTCAGGCCGTGATCCCGGCGGATGTCGATTTCGATCGGAACGACGGCGGGCTTTATTTGCCGCACGAGATCGAGTCGGTTTGGCTCTATCGGCGCCCGGGGCGCCTGGTCTGGGCTCACGCCCGGCTCCTGGAAAAAACGCCGAGGCGATCGGTCTCCGACGTCGACATCTACGACAGCGACGGTGGGATCGTGGCCCGGGTGCGCGGGCTTCGGAGCCTTCGCGTCGCCGGCGGTTGTCGCGATTCACTTGATGAAATGTTTTATGCTTATCAATGGCAGGAGAAGCCGGCCCTGGATTCCGGGGGCGAAACCGGTCGATGGCTGATCGTCGCCGATCGCGGCGGACTCGGCGATCGGCTGGCCGAGGCATTACAAGAAGACGGAGCGCTGGTCGTTGGCGATGCGGCCGCACTGGAAACGACCCTGAAATCCCAGAGCGAATCCATTCGAGGGATCGTTTACCTGGCGAACCTCGATGCGCAAATGTCCGATGATATGATCACTCCATCGGCTCACCAGGAGGCCGGGCTGGTCGGAGTGGTCGAGCTGGTGCAGGTGTGGGAGCGGGTTGCGGCGGAGCGGACGGTGCGGCTCCTGCTGGTGAGTCGAGGGGCTCAGGCGGTTGGTCCTGGGCCGATGGCGGTGGCCCAGGCTCCGGCGATCGGGCTGGGTCGGGTGATTGCGGGTGAATCGGCGCGGCTTCGGTGCCGGCTGTTGGATCTCGACCCTTCGGCCGTTGATGGGGGATCTGGGGCGATCCTCGCCGAGATCCGGTCGGATGACGACGAGGATGAGGTTGCCTGGCGCGGGGGTGTTCGGCTCGTCCATCGATTCCAGCCAGCGCCTGGGTTGCCGCCGGAGGGGCAGGGCGCGCCGATCCCCGAGCAGATGCCGTATCGCCTGGCCGTCCGGCAGGTGGGAACGCTCGACGCGATCGCGATCCAGGCCGTCGATCGTCGAGAGCCGGGGTCGGGCGAGGTCGCCATTGCGGTCGTCGCCGCCGGGCTCAATTTCAGCGACGTGATGAAGGCGCTGGGGATGTATCCCGGGCTTGCCGAGGGGCCGATTCCTCTCGGAGCGGAGTGTGCCGGGCGGATCGCGGCGGTCGGCGAGGGCGTCACGGAATGGGCGATCGGCGATGAGGTTGTGGCGGTCGCCGGGTTCGCGATGGGGAGCCTCGTCATCGCCCGCGCCGAGCTGGTCGCGCGGAAGCCGGCCCGGCTCACCTTTGAGGAGGCCGCGACGCTGCCGATCGCCTTCCTGACGGCCTCGTATGCTCTCGAATACCTGGGACGGCTGACGGCCGGCGAGTCGGTCCTGATCCACTCGGCGACGGGCGGAGTCGGGCTCGCGGCCGTGCAGATCGCCCGGTCGATCGGGGCCAGGATCTTCGCGACGGCGGGATCGGCCGAGAAGCGCGAATATCTGCACGCGATCGGGATCGAGGGAGCGATGGACTCGCGCTCGCTCGACTTCGCGGATGCGGTACTCGATCGAACCGGTGGACGGGGCGTCGATGCGATCCTGAACAGTCTGCCGGGCGAGGCGATCGCTCGGGGGATGGGCATTCTCGCCGATTACGGGCGATTCCTTGAGATCGGCAAGCGCGACATCTATCAGAATACGAGGCTCGGTCTGGAGCCGTTTCGTAAGAATCTTTCGTTCTCGGCGATCGACCTCGATCGCGTGATTCGAGAGCGTCCCGCGTTGCTGGGCTCGATGCTTCGCGCGATCGTGAAGCGGATCGAGCTGGGCGAGCTGGAGCCGCTTCCGCACGGCGAGTGGCCGATCGGGCGGGCGGTGGAGGCGTTCCGATTCATGCAGGCGGGCCGGCACATCGGCAAGGTCGTGCTGACGTTCGGCGACCGGCCCGAGGGGATCATCCCCGGCGAGGATGAGCCGCTCGCCTTCCGCCGAGACGCCAGCTACCTGATTACCGGCGGCCTGGGCGGGTTCGGACTCGCCCTGGCCCGGTGGATGGCCGACCGGGGCGCAGGGACGCTCGTGCTGGTCGGGCGTCGGGGTGCCGAGGCACCCGAAGCGCCCGAGGCCCTCGCCGACCTGGAACGGCGCGGGGCGAGGGTGGTGGTTCGCGCGGCGGATGTGACGAGAGCGGAGGACGTCGCCGCGACGCTCGCTGCGATCGACCGCGAGCTTCCGACGCTTCGCGGGGTCTTCCACGCGGCGATGGTGCTGGAAGACGCTCTGCTGGTGAATCTCGACCGCGAGCGAATGGCTCGTGTGCTGGCGCCAAAACTTGAGGGGACCTGGAACCTTCACCTTGCGACGAGGAATCGCTCACTCGATCATTTTGTGATGTTCTCGTCGCTATCGAGCGTCTTCGGGCACGCGGGGCAAGGGGCGTATGCTTCGGCGAACGCCTTTCTCGACGCCATGGCCTGGCATCGCCGGTCGCTCGGTCAACCGGCGACGACGATCAACTGGGGCCATCTGGGCGAGGTCGGATACCTGGCGCGTCGGGCCGAGTTGGGCGATCGGCTGGAGCGCCAGGGTGTGCTGAGCTTCCGGGTTGCGCAGGCGATGGCGGCACTGGAAAAGGTGATGTTGCGCCGGCATGTGCAGGTGAGTGTGATGCGGGTGGAGTGGTCGCGATGGAGTGGGCTCGGTGTCACGGGCCGCGTTTCGCCTCGGTTCGCGCACCTCTGCCGTCGCGACGGGGCCGAGAATCGATTGGCGCGAGGCGGTCTGGCGGGTGTCG
>DAHZZC010000854.1 GCA_027435495.1 Planctomycetales bacterium | reverse complement strand
TGGTCACGAGGTCGTGCCGGCGGTTGAACTCGCTGACGATCTCCATCGCGAGATCCACCTTCTGGCAGTAGTTCTTGCCGATGCCGTTCGAGTGCTCTCGTCCGATGAAGAGAATGTCCGGCTCGCGATACCGACCGGGGTCGACCCGTACCCTGTAGCCGGCCGTGACGACCGTTCCGAGGGCTCGTGCCGTTGCGAAAGCATGAAGCTGGAGGTAGAGAAAACCAAGGATCAACTGATGAAAGATCGTCGGCATCGGCAGGACCTCGAGGAAACCGTCGGCGAATTCCAGGAGGAGATTGGTGTCGATGCCGAGGTACTCTTCCTCGGAGCAAGGGATGCGGATCGGGAACTCGCGGGCGCGGTCCCAGGACGGATCCCAGGCGAAGACGCCGTCCTGGTCCCTCGGGATCGCCGATCGGGCCGCGGTCGCCATGCTGGATGCGTCTCCCTGGCTCGCCCGACGGATCAACCGTGGCCGTAGCCGCGATCAAAGGCGTCGAGGTCGCGCATGTAGTTGCCGTACGTCGTCCGGAAGGTATCGTAGTCGATGGTCCACCGAGGGGCGTCGTCGGTGTGGCGGTGGCAATGCTCCTCAATCAGCCGGTGCAGGAACTTGAAGAGGTGACGGGGCGTCCGGAGGTTGGCCAGGGCCTCCTTGAGATAATCATCGCTGACGGCGTCGTCGATGAACCGGCGGAGCCTCGGGGCGTCGCCGTTGTTCGACGGATCGGGGTGGCAGGCCTGCAATCGATCCGAGGCCAGGTCGTAGAGCGAGGGGCCGGTCCATCGGAGCGGCTTGATCATGTTGAGCTTGTCGGGACGGGCGCGGTCGTAGAACTCCTTGTCCTCCTTTTCGAGGTAGTACGCCAGCTCGATCGGGAGTAGCAGCTTCACGCCGATGCCGGGGTGGCGGAGGAACTTGTGATCGAGGAGCGGCCAGATCAGGTCGCGCATCTTCCGGGGGTCGCCCTCGACCTGCTGCGGCTCGTCGACCCGGTCGATCAGCACGACGATCCCCGCGTATCCGAGCGTGTGCAGGACACCCTGGAACTTGCGGAGCAACTCGTAACGCTCCTCGGCGCCGATCCGGTTCGAGGTCGGCAGCGGCTGGCCGCCCAGCTCCGAGGGCTTGAACCAGAGGAGCTCCCACCGGAGCGCTGAGGGGTCGCGATTCAAAACGCGAAGCCCCTTCCGGATGTCACGGGCGAACCACTCCGCGCGGGCGAGTCGCCATCCCCAGTAGAGCCACCCGGCCAGGATCGGGACCAGGAGCCAGGGGAGGATGCTCAGCTTCAGCAACGCGGGGAACAGGAAGATCAGCCCGATCACGAGCATCGTCGTGCCGACGCCGATCTGGAGGTCCCGCCTGGCCCAGAGGGATCGGAACCCCGATCGCCGGCGGAGCCGGCTCCATCGGCCAGAGATCGGCTCGCCGGTGGAGGCGTCGTAGAGCGCCGCCAGCAAGAGGAGGTCTCGCCGCTGGTCGAGGCTCAGCACCGAGAGGTCGGCCTTCTCGTGCTTGAGCAGATCGATCAGGTGCGTCACCCCGAGCGAGAGGACCGCGTCCATGTGGTCGGCGAGCCGCCAGCCATCGAGGACCTGCCCCATCTCGCGGGCTCGCATCGCCGTCCGGCAGTTGTCGAGGTACGGGTTGAAGTCATCATAGGAGATGACGAAGACCCGTTCGCCGGGGTTCTCGCGGTTGTAGCCGTCGAACTCGGACTGGGCCTGGAGCCGGAGCGCGGTCTTGCCGCTCCCCTTCTCGCCGAAGACCAGGGCGGTCGACGGATCGGCGGGACTGCCGAAGAACTTGTTCCAGGCGGGATGATGGATGGTCGCCAGGCATCGCCGCTTGAAGACGGTATCCGTCTGGGCATCCTCCTCGCTGAACGGATTGCCGACGATCCCGTGATGCCGAAAGAAGAGGTCCAGCTTCATCCCTGGCGTCGCCTTTCCTGAAACGATCCCGGCCTCCGGCGTGGACTCCGCGTCCCCGTCGCCGCCGGCCGCCCTGATCCGCCCCGCCGTCTCCCTACTCTCTCTTCGTCTTACCTGATTCAGCCTTGAGCCGCAATCGGAGGCGGTTGACCGCCCCGCCGCCCTCGCCGTACCATGCCGATGAATCCCGACCCATTTGCCCGAGGATGCCCCGATGATCCATCCCGGACCGTATTTGCGCCGATCGCCCCTCGAAGGCATCCGCTGGATGCTCCCGATCCTGGCTGGCTGGATCGTCGGATGCGATGATGCGGTGGTGGGCACTTCCGCTCCATCGGCGCCCACACTCCGGATCGCCGCCGCCAGCGATTTGCAGGTCGTCCTCCCGAAGCTTGGCGCGTCGTTCCAGGCTCTCCGAGGGGTCGGGGTGCAGCCGACGTTCCTCTCGTCGGGCGTCCTGGCGAGGCAGATCGAGCAAGGCGCCCCCTTCGACCTCTTCCTCTCGGCGGACGAATCGTACGTCGGCAACCTCGCTCGGCAAGGGACGATCCGGCCGGACTCCGTTCGCAACTATGCCCGGGGCTCGCTGGCCCTGGTGATCCATCGGGCGGTCCGGACACCGATCGAGACGCTCGCCGACCTGGCCCGTCCCGAGGTCAAGCGGATCGCTCTGGCGAACCCCGAGACCGCCCCCTATGGCCGCGCCGGCAAGCAGGCGCTCCAGCGTTCCGGGCTCTGGGAGTCGCTCCAGCCCAGAATCGTGCTGGCCGAGTCGGTTCGGCAGGCGCTCCACTACGCTCAGAAGGGCGAGGTCGAGGCAGCACTGGTCGGCCGGGCCATTGCGGGCGTCCCGGATGTTCGCGTCCTCGAGGTCGATCCGGGGCTTTACGACCCGATCGTCCAGGCGATGGGGATCGTCGCCGACTCGCCGCATCGCGACGAGGCCCGGGCGTTCGCCGCGTTCATCCTGGATGACCAGGGCCAGTCGATCCTCCGGGATCACGGCTTTCGGGCGGCAGAATCAAGGGAAGCCACCCCATGAGCGACCTGGCGCCGTTCTGGCTCTCGGTACAGATGGCGGGGATGGCGACCGTTCTGATCGTCGCGGCCGGGGTGCCGATAGCCTGGCTTCTCGCCCGTCGCGAGTTTCCGGGCAAGTCGCTGGTTGCGGGATTGCTCGTACTGCCGATCGTCCTGCCGCCGACCGTCCTCGGTTACGCGATGCTCCAGGTGATCGGCCGACGGGCCCCGATCGGCTACTGGCTGGAGTCGTCCACGGGGATCACGCTGGTCTTCCACTGGTCGGGAGCAGTGATTGCGGCGGCGGTCGCGGCGTTCCCGCTCTTCCTGCTCCCGGCCCGGGGGGCGTTCGAGGCGGTCGACCCTGCGCTTGAGGACGTCGCCCGCCTGCTCGGCCGAAGCGAGGGCTCCGTCTTCCTCGCGGTCACCTTCCCCCTGGCCTGGCGAGGGCTCGCGGCGGGGATGGTGCTGGTCTTCGCCCGCTCGCTCGGTGACTTCGGCACCACGCTGATGGTCGCCGGCAACATCCCCGGCGTGACCCAGACCGCCTCGCTCGCCATCTACGACGCCATCGTCCTCGGCAACAACTCCGCCCGCGCCGGCCGATTGACCCTCCTGATCTCGGCCGTCTCGATCGGGGCCCTCTGGGTCGTCCAGCGGACCCTGCCCGCGGGGAGGCCGGTCCGTTGAGCCTCGAGAAGGAAGGCCCAGTCCTTGATGTCGGTCTCTCGCATCGCGTCCACCCGGGGCTCGCGCTGGACGTCGCGCTGAGCCTCGGCCGCGAGGTCGGGGTCATCTTCGGCCCCTCGGGTGCGGGGAAGACAACGCTCCTCCGCCTGATCGCCGGGCTGGCTCGCCCCGACTCCGGCCGCATCCAGCTCGGACCGGTGACCCTGTTCGACTCGTCGCGACGGATCGACCGGCGCCTCCGCGAGCGCCGGGTCGGGATGATCTTCCAGGACGACCGCCTCTTCCCACACCGGAACGTCGCGGCGAACATCCGGTTCGGCCTGAAGGGATGGCCCCGCGCCGAGGCCGAGGCCCGATCGGCCGAGGTCGCCGCTCTCTGCGGGATTGAGCACCTGCTCGACCGATCCCCCGGGACACTCTCGGGCGGTGAGCGGCAGCGTGTCGGCCTGGCCCGCGCCCTGGCGCCTCGCCCCCGGCTTCTGCTCTGCGACGAGCCGGTCTCAGCGCTCGACCTGGCGAGCCGGCACGCAATGATCCGCCGGTTGAAGGACGTCCGCCGGATTGAGGGGATCCCCATGCTCTACGTGACGCATAGCGTCGACGAGGCCGTGGCGATCGGCTCCCGTCTCTTCCTGCTCGAAGGCGGCCGGATCGTCGCCGACGGCCCCCCGCTCGACGTTCTGGCGGCCTCGCGACGCCCGGGCGATATCCCGATCGCGTTCGAGGGGCTCCGCAACGTCTTCCCCGCCCAGGTCGCCTCGCACGCCCCCGAGCAAAATGCGACCACCCTCCGCCTCAACGACGGCCCCGAGCTGATCGTCGGCCACCTCGACCGCCCTGTCGGCTCGACCGTCCTCGTCGAGATCCGCGCCGACGACGTCCTCCTCGCCCGAGGTCCCGTCGAGGGCCTCTCGGCCCGCAACCAGATCCCGGGGAACATCGAGCGCATCGTCGCCCGGGGCGCCGAGGTCGAGGCCGTCGTCCAGACAGCCAACATTACCTGGATTGTCAGCCTGGTCGCACCAGCCGTCACACAACTTGTCCTTCGCCCAGGCACCGCCGTCCACCTGATCGTCAAGGCCCGAAGCTGCCACGTGATCACGTCCGACGAACCGCCTGCATGACCCAATCGGTGGCCTCCAACCCATCTTCACCCGCCTGCCAGCCTCAACGACGGCAAAAACAGTGGGCGATGGTCCGTCATTTGCAGCATATTATCTGAACAATACGCGGGCCTGGATGAATCTGCGCGCACGATCGGGGTATCTCGACGTGTTGTGTGGTAGAAATTCGAACGAACGCAAGACCTCGCGTCAGCAGAGTTTCCCTTTCGTCCCGATCTTCGATGCTTTCGACTCGATCGCTTGGTTCGGACGCTTTGAGTCGGGGGGGGGTGGCGTTTTCCTTCGCATCAAGGGATGGGGAGGATGCCTTCTCCGGTTTCCCAGCGTCCGTCTGGCGAGGAGATCTGGACTGAGTGGTTGGGCGGATGGCATCCCGTTCTCAGACGGTGCGGTCTCGCGCAATCTTGAGAAATGATTTGCCCACGCCCGGAAACGGAATGGATGGCAGGCTCTTCGGGGCTGGATGGCAGGAGGAGCCGGGTTGGAGATTCTCGGCGGCCCGATCGGACGAAAGAGCCGTCGGCCCTCGGCAAACGGGGTGATTTCGTGGATCGAGAACTGGAAGGGATGGCCGATCGAGAGCCGGACCCTGAGGAAAATGACGCCTCCTTTCAGGACCTGATCGAGGGACTGGAAGACATTGGTCTGGCCCTTCTCGATGCCTCAGGACGAGTACGGAGCTGGAACGCCGCCGCCACCCGAATCACCGGGCACGATGCCTCGGAGATGGTCGGCCGGCCGATCGACTCGCTCCCGGTCCCGACCGGGGATGCTCGCGAGGGAGGCCAGGCCGCGAGCGGTCCGGCTGTGCTTACCTCGGGGGCCACCGAGAGCGATCCTGGCTGGCGATCGCGTCCCGACGGCTCGCGATATCGGGCCGAGGTGAAGAAGACCCCCCTGCCCGGCCCGGCCGGTGTTCCGCGGGGTTTTGCCTGGTCGATCCGCGAACTGGACGACGAGGAGTCCCGCGATGACCATCGCTCTCGCCGGCTGGAGGACGAGCTACGCCGGTCTGGCGACGCCTCACGCCGCAAGGATGAACTGCTCAGCCTGCTGGCGCACCAGTTACGCAATCCTCTCGCCCCGATCCGGAACGGTTTGCACCTGCTGAAACGTGGTGGCGACGATCCCCGGCTCTCCATCGAGATCTACGAACTGATGGACCGCCAGGTCGACCGCCTGGCCCGGATCGTGGATGATGTTCTGGAAGTCTCCCGGCTCTCGCGGGGGTTGATCGTCCTGGAACCGCAGCACGTCGATCTCCGACAGGTTGGCCGCCAGGCGCTCGAGGCCCGTCGTCCCGAGGCCGATCGCCTCGGCCTCTCGATGGTTGTGGTGACGCCCCCGGCCCCGGTCTGGGTCCGGGCGGAGGCCGTTCGGCTCCGCCAGGTCGTGGAGGCTCTGCTGGAGAACGCCATCCGGCACACCGGACGTAGCGGCTCGATCACTCTGGAGATCGTCGCCGACGCTGCCCATCCCTGCTCCTTGATGATCGTCCGCGATACCGGCGCGGGGATCGCGAAAGAGAACCTGCACAAGCTGAGCGAGGCCCTGGCCTCGTCCGAGGGGAGCCTCGATCGGAGCCGGGGTGGCCTGGGGATCGGGCTCGCCCTGGCGCGCGGAATTGTCGAGCTGCACGGTGGGACCATTCGGGTCGAGAGCGAAGGGAACGGCCGTGGTGCTTCGTTCACGGTGGAGTTACCGATCGCCGGCCCGGATCCGGCCCTCCGCTCGAATCCCTCGCCCCCCTTCGCGCCGAACGCCGAGCGGCTGAGCATCCTGGTCGTCGAGGACAACGCCGACGCCGCCGAGAGCCTCAAGCGCCTGCTCCGGCTGCACGGCCACGAGGTCCGCGTCGCCGATAACGGGGTGGACGGCGTCGCCGAGGCCAAGCGGTGCCATCCCGACGCCGTCGTCTGCGACATCGGCCTGCCCGGGATGGACGGCTACGCCGTGGCCACGGCCCTCCGCGGTGACCCCGAGACCGCCCGAGCCCGGCTGATCGCGGTCACCGGTTACGGCCGCGCCGAGGACCGCGCCCGCGCCCTCTCTTCCGGCTTCGACGACCACATCACCAAGCCGGCCGACCCCGAGGTCTTGCTCCGCAAGCTGGTGATCGCCGTGGGCCGCTCCTGAGGGCCTGAGGGTTGACAACCGCGTTCGGATTCGGATTTTCGGATGGCCGCACGGCCTCGCCTGGGCTACGATCGAACTGGATGCATGTCCCAGACCGGGAGGCTGGCCGATGAAACCCAGACGGCGGTTTCGCTTCACCATCGGGCAGATGATGTGGGCGATTTTCGTCGTCGGCGGGACGATGGCCCTGCCCCGGGTCCTCAACTCGCCAGACCGGGTGATCGCCTTCAGCGCGGTGGTGATTCTCTCGGTCCTTTGCCTGATCGCCGCGGTGGCGGAAATCGTTCTGAGCAAGCCGTGCCCGAACTGCTCGCGATGGACGCTCCGCCGACTGGCCCGGCATTCCAGCTATTATCTCTGCACGTCCTGCCGGGCCCGGCTCAAACGCGGCTGGATGGGCCCCTGGCGCGATGCCTCCGGCCCCGAAGACGCCGGGCGTTACGAGCGTCGAAGCCACGCGGGGATCTGGAAGGACTACACACCCCCAGGCGAGCCCGACGGCTCCCGAAGCGGCCATCTTCTCCAGGGCAAGCGGACGCGAGACCCCATCGGCGAGATCCGCCGCCATCCCCGGCCGACCCCGACCGACCGAGGGCTCGACCGCGCCTCGGCGAAGGTTCGACGGTTTCTACTGGCTCGTCGCCAGGACGATGAGGTGTGATCTCGGCCCCAGTCAGCCCAGACGATCGGCGTTCCGCAGGGCCGGGAACATCCGGGCCCACGAGAGAGTGACGGCCAGGGCGCCGAAGCCGCCGAAGGCGACCGCGGCGACGGGTCCCAGGAACCGCGTGACGACGCCGCTTTCGAACTCGCCAAGCTCGTTCGACGCTCCGATGAAGAGCGTCGCGACCGCCGAGACGCGCCCCCGCATCCGATCGGGGGTCGCGATCTGGACGAGGCTCTGTCGGGTGAAGACCGAGACCATGTCGGCCCCGCCAAGGATCGCCAGCGCCAGCACCGAGAGCGGGAACGATCGCGACCAGGCGAAGACGATCGTCATCGCCCCGAAAAGCCCGACGGCGAGGAGCATCTTCGGCCCGGCGTGGCGTCGGATCGGGTGCCGGGCCAGGAATCCGGCCACCAGCATCGCCCCAACCGCCGGCGCTGCGCGGAGGATGCCGAAACCCTCCGAACCGACGTCGAGCACGTCGCGAGCGAAGACCGGGAGAAGGCTGGTGGCCCCGCCGAGCAGGACGGCGAACAGGTCGAGCGAGATGGCCCCAAAAACCAGCTTGTTCTGCCAGACGTAGGCGAGCCCCTCGCGAATCTGTTCGAGGCGGGATCGGCCGCCGTGATGGTCTGGGCGGGTCTCGCCCCGGATCATCGAGGCGCAGAAGGCCGCGGTGGCATAAAGGACGGCGCTGACGGCGTAACCGAGCGTCGGCGAGGCCAGACAGAGCAGCCCGCCGAGGGCCGGTCCGAGGATACTGCCGAGCTGGGCGGCGATGGAATTGGTCGCGATCGCCCGGGGCAGCAGCCGAAGCGGCACCAGCATGGGGGCGAGCGCTCCGGCGGCCGGGTGGAAGAACGCCCGGCTGGCGCCGAAGATCGAGGCGACGACGAAGATCGGCCAGAGCCCCCCGCCGCTCGCCGACCGGATCGCCAGGATCACGGCTGTCGTCAACTGGGTCAGATAGCAGAACGCGAGGATCTTCTGGCGATCGTGGCGGTCGGCCGCCTCGCCGGCCACGAGCGTCAGCGCAAAGAGCGGGAGAAACTGCGCCAGGCCGAGCATCCCGACCGCGAAAGCGGCCTCCGAGACGGTCCGGCTCAGCCGGGCGACCTCGTAGACCTCCCAGGCCAGGATGACCGACTGCGAGCCGGTCGCCAGGGTGCCGAGGAATCGGCCGGCCAGGAAGAACCGATAGGAACGACGGGCGAGCAGCGAGTTGGTCTCGTCGTCGCGATCGATCCGGGGAGCCGTGGTCGCGGACATTCCCTGTTCCCAAGGGGCGCGGGCCCTCGCGCCGGATTGTCGACGGGCCGAGCCCCCCGGACACCCGAGCCGGGCCGATTCGTTTTCATTATAGCAGCCGCCCGGATCCGTCGAGGGCGTGGGCGCCCTGGAGGTTGTCGAGGAGCACCCGGAAAAGCGTCGGGTCGTAGTCGGTCGGGAGCAGATTCCGGGCATCGAGCGAGCAGACCAGATCCTGGGCCTCTCGGATCAGCAGGCCGAGGACCGCCGCCGCGAATTCGGGAGTTCGACCCATCTCGATCTGGGTGGAGAACGGGTCGAACGGGACGCCCACCTGGTACACCCGCGCGAGGTGCAGGCCGAGCGCCCAGAGGCCCAGGGTCATCGCGTCGATCGCCGCGTATCGGAGCCGAAGCTCCCTGTACCGGAAACCCTGGTCGAGCAGGCCCAGGAGGATCCAGTAATGAAGGTCCGCCAGCCAGGCGAGCTGGCGGGCGTCCTCATTGGGGATGGTGTCCTCGTCGCCGGGGTAGGCCGTGAGCCTCCGGAAGTTGTACGACGGATAATCCCGGCCGCGCTTCCACGGGTCGGAGACACCGAACGCCTCGCCGGTGAAGACGCCGCGGAAGAACCGATAATGGGCCACCTCGCCCTGGTCGAGGATCCAGTTCATCCGCTCGTCCCAGTCGCCCCAGGGGAAGCCGGCCGGCAAAAACGCGGGGGGCGCGGCGGCGACCTTGCGCACCTGGGCCACGATCCTCTGGTAGAGGCTCCCCAGGTGATTGCGCGGGATGCCGTTGATCGGCCGATGGCTCCCCTTCGCGAGGACCTCGCGGACCTCCCGGATGAATTCGGGGGGCTCGCCCTTGCCCTCGCATTCGGGGTCGAGGCTCAGCGCGCAGGCGTCGGCCTCGATCCAGAGGTAGGTCGCCGAGGCGTATCGCGTCAGGGGGATCAGGGCGAGGTCGAACGGGTAGAGGTCGCACGAGTAGGGATACACCTGCGGCGTCAGGTTGGGGGCGGCGCCGAGGTCGGCGAGGAACCGGTTGACCAGGCTGAAATGCTGCATCTCCTCGAGCGCCACGTCGAGGAAACTGTCGTGCTCCTTCAGCACCGAGATCCCACCCCGTCCGTTCGGCGAGTGCTCGAGGTACGACCGCGTCGAGAGGTCGCCCCGCACCTCCCTGTATTTGTCCTTGATCGAGAAGAGAGCATAGAGGTACGACACGAGCAGCGAGTGCTCCAGCCCCGCCGCCTGGTCGAGCAGCCAGAGCAGCTCCAGGTAATCGTCCCGGAAGTCGGTCGGGATCTCGCCGGTCTTCTTGTTGATGCGGAGCAAGGGGCCTCCCCGTGGTTCGTCGAGGGTGCGGAAGGGGCGGATCTGTCCGTCGGGCTCGGGGATCGTGAAAGGGCCCTCAGGGCGCGGGCGCGGGCGCGGTCGCCGGCGAGGGCGCGATCGCGGCGCCCTTGTGAGCGGCGATCACCTTCCGGCAGAACCGCTCGACCAGCCGGCGCCGGGACGCCGAGAGGTCGCGGGTCCTCGGCATGTAGTTGTAGGTCTCCCAGAGCCGGAGGTCGATCATCCGAAGGACGTACGAGGCGGCCGTCGGCGAGGCCCAGATGGCCGGGTCGGCCATGTCCAGCCGTCGGCTCATCGCCGGGAAGATCAGCTTGTAATAGCGGAAGACCTCGCGATAGACGAGGTCGAAGGTCAGGTTGTCGTCGGAGACCTTCGAGTCGTCCCAGTAGGGGAGGACGCGGAGGATCGTCATGTTCTCGGCGAAGCTCAGGTTGGCGAACGTCGCGGGGTCGATCACGGCCGGCCACTGCCCCGGCCCCACGAACCGATAGTACGAGATGCCCGGCCCGCCGAGGGGCCGGAGCCGATACGAGGTCGGCCCGCCGCCCTGCACCTCGAACGTCTCGGAGCGGAGCTGGACCGGGTAATTGTAGTAGCCGAGGTTGTTCGGGTCGCCGGTCGGGGTGAACTGCCATTGCTCGACGGAGAGCGCGACGGGCCCGGTCGGGACCTCCCCCCGGCGCCGGACGTAAATCGGGACCTCGCCCCGGAGCGCGGGCGTCGGCATCTTTTTGAGGGAGTCGTGGACGTCGGCATCGTCCCAGCGCTTCCCGGGGGGAAGGTCATCGAGGTAGCTGCATTCGCAATCGCTCGCGACCATGTATTCCGGCTCGTAGAGCAGGACTCCGCAATCGGAGGTCGCCAGGACCATCTCGTACCCGTCGTCGTTCAGGAGCTTCTTCGGCTCGGGCGGCAGGGCGGCGTAGTCGACGTCGAAGAGGCCGCCGAGGAGCTGGTACGTCTCACGATCGTTGGTGATCGTGCCGAGAGTGGTGACGGGCGAGGTGTTGCCGGCGGGGTTGGTGCCGGGCGGAGTCGCCTTGCGGACGCCCAGGGTGACCTCGCCCATCCGGTATTTCATCCCGTCGGAGCCGATCTCGGGGAGGCAGTTGGCGACGTCGATCGAGATCTTCCCGGCCTCCTGGTCCACCCGCGCCACGCAGGGAGAGAGATAGTACGGCTTCGGCGGGGTCGGGCCGCCGATCCGGTAGGAGTTCGTGAACGAGTTGGCCGGGCGGAGGAACCGGCCCATCGTGATCGATTCGGGCTCGCCAACGAGCCAGGGGGCGATCGTGCCGACCAGCAGGCGGATCGCCGGGTTCTCGGCCTTCTCGCCGCGGCGGAACATCTCGGCGAGGCCCGGGTCGGTGATCCTCGGATAGGTCAGGTAGAGGTTGTACCGGAAGACCAGGCCCTGGACGTCCTCTCGGCGCAAGGCCTCGGCCATCGCCGAGGCGCCCGGCGAGGCCGGGAGGGGGAGGAAGCGATGGAAGACCTCGTCGTAGGCGTCGCCCTCGCGCGGGGCGCGCCCCAGGTCCCCCTTCTCGACGACCATGCCGTGCTGGAACGTCGCGGAGGCCCCGCCGGCGCCTCCACTGGAATTCGGGAAGGCGGTGCCGTGAAAATTGATGTTGCGGAACCAGTTGAGCCAGCGGGTCGCGGCTCGGGTCGGCTTCCGGCTGAGGAAGGTTCCGGTCCCGGCCAGGGCACCGGGTGCCCGGATTTCCAGCGCCTCGGCGAAGATCTGCGTGGTATCGTAGCCTTCGGGGTTGGTGTCGCACATCACCGCGTCGTTGAGGTAGACCGCGGCACCGACGAGCGGATCTTCCGACGGCTCGGAGATGAGCCGGTCATATCCGAGCTGAATCGACTGAACACGAACGTCGGCAAACCGGAAAGACATATCCCCGTAATAATTCCACTGGGCGTTGATCCAGCCGGAGGTCGGGCCGCCAGCGGCGCCCAGCGATTCCATCCAGGCGGCGAACTCGGCGTCGGATCGGCCCGCGGTGACGGCGCGGACCTGCTCGGAGTCGGAGGTGATCGCCCCTTCGGTACCGGGGCTCATGCTATCGTTATTGCCGGTCGCGACATTGATCCGGTGCGTCCCCCAGACGTGGATCCGCGGGAAGTCGAACAGCCCCATGGACGATGGCCCCCCGATCGCGACCGATCCGCCGGGTCGCTGGCGGCTCGGCACCGACCCCGCTTCCGCCACGCCGCGCCGCGATCGCATCACGGCCGGCGACCGATAGCCTAGCGGCACGCAGCCTCACAGGATAGATCGTACCCCTTGAAAACGAATTCAAGCTCCGTCCTGGAAATTTTGGATGGGAAGGCGTCCCTTGACGCGGGGCGCCCTGTCGGGGATCATCTGGATGACTCCAGGTGAGACTCAGGGAGACATGAGGGCACGGCCGATCCGTCGCCATTGGGCCGATGATCCCCGGCCTGGCGTGTCGCCGGCCGCGTCGGGCCCATGGTCGGTCCTGCATGTCGCCCCCGGTAGGGCCCGCTATGATGCCGACCCCCGGCGGAGACTTTCAAGGGACGGAACGATTTCAGGTCGTGCGCCGGCTCAAGTCCGGCGGCTTCGGCGTCGTCTACGAGGCCCACGACCGGCAGCGCAACGCGCGCGTTGCGTTGAAGACGCTGCTCCACATGGATGCAACGGCGATCTACCGGTTCAAGCAGGAGTTCCGTTCGCTCGCGGCGATCGTCCATCCGAACCTTGTCCCGCTCTACGAACTGATCTCCGACGGCGAACGATGGTTCTTCACGATGGAACTGATCGACGGCGTCGACCTTCTCTCGTACGTACGCGGGCGGTCCGCCGACCCGGTTGGGTCGACGATCTCGATGACGCCTCCCGGCGAGAAGACCGACCCCATCTCCACCAGCCGGACGGCCGAGGTCTCGACCCAGCAAGCACCCGAGGAAGCGGTGGCGGCCGGGTCGTCCGCCACATCGGTGACCATCCGACTGCCCAGCGACGGCCATTGGATTCCCCGTCCTCCCGCGACAGCCGTGCCGACGATACTCTCGCCGCCGACGATTCTCCCGGACCTCCGCCGGCTCCGCCGCGCCTTCCGGCAGGTGGCCGAGGGGACCTACGCCCTTCATCAGGCCGGCCAACTTCACCGCGACATCAAGCCGGCCAACGTCCTTGTTCGACCCGACGGCCGGGTCGTCCTGCTCGACTTCGGCCTGGTCTACCCGCTCAGCCATGCCCCACATGAGGAAGCCGCCGGTGACGGCTCCGATTCGCGCTGGGCCAGCCGATGGGCCGACCTCGCCGAACAGGGGCTGGTCGCCGGAACTGTGGCCTACATGTCGCCCGAGCAGGCCCGGGCCGCCCCACTCACCCCGGCCAGCGACTGGTACGCCGTCGGCGTGATGCTCTATCAGGCCCTCACCGGGCAACTCCCGTTCCACCACACCCGCTCGGTGGTCCTCTGGGCCAAGCAGGACCGAGACGGCCCCGCGCCGATCGAGCGGATTCCTGGCGTCCCCGAGGACCTCAACCGCCTCTGCGTCCGCCTGCTTTGCCGCGATCCCCAGGCGCGCCCGAGCGGCCCGGAGATCCTCGCCGCCCTCGCCGAGGGCGACGAGCCGTCGTCGATCACTCTCCCCGCCGTTCCGTCGTCCGTGCCCGAAGTTCCGGCCTTCATCGGCCGCGATCGGCACCTCGCCGAGCTCCGGCGGACCTTTTCCCAGATGCTCGAAGGCCGGGCGGCCGTCTGCTCGGTCCACGGTCGATCGGGGGCCGGCAAAACCGTGCTGGTCGAGCACTTCCTCGACGAGATCGCCGCCCGGGGCGACGTCGTCATCCTCACCGGTCGATGTTATGAGCAGGAGTCTGTCCCCTACAAGGCCGTGGATAGCCTGGTCGACACCCTCACCCGGTTCCTGCTCCCGCTGAGCCACCACGAGGTTAAGCCGCTCCTTCCACCCGACGTCGCGGCGCTGACCCGGATCTTCCCGGTCCTGACCCGGATCGAGGCCGTCGCCGAGGCGGCGCGGGACGGCGACGACCTCAGCGACCTCCGCCAGTTGCGCGCCCGGGCCTTCGGCGCCCTGCGTGAGCTGCTCGCCCGGATCGCCGGGCGATGGCCGCTGGTCGCCTGGATCGACGACTTTCAATGGGGCGACGTCGACGGTGCCGCGCTGCTCTCGTACGTCCTGCGGACCCCAGGGGCGCCGAGACTCCTGCTCCTGCTGACCTATCGGAGCGAGTCGATCGGGGTGAGCCCCTGTCTTCGTGCCCTTCAAATCCCAACCGGCGAGGACGCTCCGGTCCAGTCCACGATCGGTGTCGAGGCGTTGACGCCTGACGAGGCCGTCGAGCTGGCCGGAGTCCTGCTGGGTGGCGACGCCTCGGCCCTCTCCGAGGCCGAGTGGGTCGCTCGCGAATCGGGCGGAAGCGCGTTCTTCGTCGTCGAACTGGCGCGCCACCTCCGCGCTGGACTGTCGACGGCCTCATCGGGCGGCGTGGACCTCGACCGAATCCTTCGCGCCCGCGTTCAGGCCCTTTCGACCGAGGCCCGGGGCCTACTTGAGGCGATCGCCGTCGCGGGCCAGCCCGTCCGGCTCCGGATCGCGGAAGAGGCCGCCGGACTCGGCCAGCTTCCGCCGCACATCGTCTCCATCCTGCGCTCCGAGCACCTCGTCCGAACGACCGGCCCGCACCTTGACGACGAGATCGAGACCTACCACGACCGCGTCCGCGAAAGCGTGGTCGCACAGCTCGACGACCCCTCGCGACGGCTCGCTCACTCCCGGCTGGCTGACGTCCTCTCGGGCCTCGCCGATGTCGAGCCGGAGACCCTCGCGGCCCACTACGAAGCCGCTGGCCGGGCTTCGGAAGCGAGCCGATGCTACACGGTCGCCGCGGCGAAGGCGGTCGGCCTGCTCGCCTTCGACCACGCCGAGGATCTCTACAAAAAGGCCGCCACCCTCGCCCCCTCCGACCAGGACCGCGCCGCTGCCTACGAGCAGATGGTCCACTTCTACACCAACATGGCCCGCTTCGCCGAGGCCTACGCCGTCGGCCGGCAAGGAGCGGCCCTGGTGGGCTTGAAGCTCCCGGCCCGGTTCCGACTCCTCAACTTCCTCCTCGATTACACCTGGTCGCGGCTCCTGCTCCGAGGGAGGCAGGTCGCCGACCTGGTCCACCTTCCCGTGATGGACGACCCACGCCGGGAAGCCGCCGTCCGGATCATCAGTGCGATGCTCAAGGCGGCCTACCAGGTCCAGCCCGAGCTCAACGTCGCCCTCTCGACCAAGGGCCTGAACCTCTGCCTCCGCCACGGGAATACCCGGCACTGCACCATCTGCTACATGGCCTACGGGACCATCTTTCAGGGGGGCGTCCTCGGCCGGCATGAGGTCGGCTACGAGTTCGGCCAGCTCTCGCTGAACCTGCTGAAAAAGTTTGCGAACACCGACCAGCTTGGCGAGGTGAACTTCGTCGTCGGCTACTTCGCGATGCCCTGGACTCGCCCGGCCACCGAGGCCGAGTCCATGTGGCAGGTCGCCTACAGGGCCGCCACCGAGGCCCGATGCGGCGGCTACGAGGGCGCCGCTGACCTCTTCAATATCGGCAACTCCAGCGTCTGTACGATCATGAGTTATCACATGCGCGGGATGCAGTTGAACGAGGTCTGGGACAGGTCGGAACGCTACCTCGAAGTCCTCCGACGGGCCCACCTGCGCGAGCCGGCCGGGCTGATCGCCTGCGTCCGGCAGTTCATTCGCAACCTGCGCGGCGAGACTCTCGGCCCGCTCTCGCTGAGCGATGCCGAGTTCGACGAGAACGAATTCGTCACCCGACTCGTCGGATTCGGATGCCGGCACTATGCCCACTTCTATTACATCCTCAAAACCCAGTTGCTTTACCTCCGCGGTGATTACGAGGCGGCGCTTGCGGCGGCTCGGGCGTCGTCGGGGTATCTGAACGACTCGCGAGGGATGCTCCACTGGGCCGAGCATCATTTCTACGAGGCCCTGGTGCAGGCCGCGCGTTATCCCCGGCTGGCCGGGGCGGATCGTCGTCGATCGCTCCGGACCGTGACACGAGCGCACCGGATGTTCGTTGGCTGGGCCAAGCATTGCGACCACAACTTCCGCCACAAGGAGCGGCTGCTCGCAGCCGAGGCGCATCGGTTGCGCGGCCGGCACGCCGAGGCGAGGAGAGCCTACGAAGAGGCCGCCGCGGCAGCCGAGCGATACGGATACCTCCCGGTTCAGGCCCTGGCGAGGCATCGGTCGGCGGAACTCGCTCGCAAGTGCGGCGACGAGGCGACGGCCCGCCTGGAACTGGCCGCCGCCCGCGAGACGTACCGAAATTGGGGGGCGACGGACCATGCCGACGCCCTCGACGAACGCACCATCACGACGTTTTGAGCGGCCCAACCGGCGAGGGAACCGAGCCCGGTTCGATGACCGTGTAATTGGCGCGGAACTTCCGCACCTTTTCTCCCTCGAAGTAAAACATGTGGACCCAGTAATTGTAGAACGGCTGGTTGGACTCGGGCGTCCCCCACTGCCGGATGGTCCCCTGCTCCAGTCCGACGACCGTGACCACCTGTCCGGCGGCGTGGTACTCGTACGGCTCGAAGCTCTTGACCGCAAGGGTCGCGTTCAGGTTCGCGAAGAACTGCTCGACCTGGACGTGGCCCTTGTAATACCCGTTGGTAAGATACCCCGGCGGGCCGAAGCACCACCACTCCACATCCTCGCGTAGAGATCCGAGGATGATTTTCATGTCGTGCTGGTTGACACCCTTCTCGTACCAGTTCCGGACGATCTCGGTCGGGTCGGTTGCCATGGTCTCTCCGATGTAGGCGGTTCCAGCGTCGCGATGAGGAATGGGCGGAAGTCTGGATATCCATTCAAATCCGATTGATGCGACTCCGACAGTGAGCCGATCTCACCCGACCAGGCTTCCGTCGCGGCGTTGCACGATCGGTCCACCGGGTGGCCTCGTGAGAGATTCGGCATTCTGGCCGGTCAGGGAGCCCC
>DAHZZC010000853.1 GCA_027435495.1 Planctomycetales bacterium | reverse complement strand
CGTGCCGAAGCGGGCGAGCCACAGCATGTTGAAAAGGATGTGCAGGGGAGAACCGTGCATCAGCGTCGGCGTGAAGATGCGCCAGACCTCGCCCTCGCTGATATCCCGGAGTCCCCGATTGCGGACCTGCCCTTCCTCGTTGACTTCAAGCCGGGAGAACACGAGACGCTGAATCAATTCCCCTCCGGTCGGGATCGATGCAAACCGGCCATCGGGGATGTGCTGGAAGAAGAAAATCACCGCACAGGCGACAATGAGCGTTGTGGTCAACGGTCGACGGCGGAACGTGGGGACGCTCCAGATGTCGGAGGCGTTCCGATCGTTCTTGCGGTACTCGCGATCAAGCTGTTTTTCCTTGCGGCGGATGTCGTCGGCGGGGCGGGCAGCCTCGCGATAGCGGTGATCGTCGGGCTCCCGAGCGTAGGCGTCGAGTTCCTCTCTCGCCCGATGAACGTGGTCCTCGTTGTAGATCCAGACGAGCCATCCCTCGGGCCGGTCATCGATCCGGGCCTTCATGCCGAGCTTGAGGAGGTGATCGGCGAAGGGTTTTGGGTCGAGATTTCGAGGGAGAGTTCCGATCTGTCGCAACGTGGGGGCCTCTCGGATCGGGGAGGGTTCGCCGGGATGTTAGCCTACCATCCCCAGACCCTGGATTGGAATCGGCAATCCCCTCAAGGGCCATTGAGAGAAGACTCTGGACCAGATGGAGAGGACGCCACGGTCCAGGAGGCCATCCAGCCGGCGCTCACTCTCAAAGGGCCAGGCTGGGGGGCCAGCATCTGGACCGAGGCGCCGGCGGTGGCCTGACCGACTGCGGAATTCAAGCCGATCCTGGATCATCCGGCGCAGGCCCACCGCCTGGCTCGTTTCCGTAGGTCGGCATGTCATCGCTGGTGTCCCAGGCGCCAGGGGCCGGCTCGTCGAGGTCCTGAATCGGAACCTCGCCGACCTCAGCCTCTCGATCGCGGCGATACCAGCTCCAGAGCAGGCGGTGAGTCGCGTAGTCCATCAGCGCCGGCGAACTGGGGAACTCGTACTCCGACGGATCACCCTTCGCGAGCATCGATCGGGTTGAGGGAGTGATGTAGGCCGCATCGGCGCGGGCGCAAAGGTCGGCGACGAAGATCGGGAAGTTCTCGGCGGCCGAGTGGCTCAGCCGCTTCCCCAGGTAAGCATAATTCATCTGATTCTCGACGATCCGAAACGCCAGCCGAGGGTCGCGGCGGACGATGATGACCTCGCCAAGAGGGTCGCGCGGGATCCGGCTGGCACGGGTCCGCCGGTTGATCGGCCTTGGCTTCATCAAGACCAGCGCACGGAGCCCCGAGACGACCGTCGACGGCCATTCGGGGGCGTAGACGTTCCGGAATTCGTCGTCCCGGACGATCCTGCCCGCGCAAATCAGCTCGACTCGGTCCCAGGGGGCCCAGTGGGTCGGCTCACCCCGTAGCCCCTCGGCCCGAAACCCTTCGGCGAGGCAGGAGGCGCGGTGGAGCGTCCGGGCCGGGGTCAGCTCGGGGAAAAGATCGGATCGCCAGGCCTCGGCCGGGACGCCCAGATCATAAAGGCCGTCGAGGATCTGGCGAACTTGCCCCTCCTCGAGCGTCTTCGGCCAGGGCCCAGGCGCCCGGGCGATCCACTGCATCGCATCGGTTGGGTGAATCCCAGTCACGCGGCAGAAAAGGTCGCGAACCGGCTGAGGCTCGGCAACTGGCTCGAAGATGACCAGTCGATACCGGGCGGGCGTCGTCGACATGATGGCTGCGGGCTCCCCGGCATTCGTAAAGTGGAAACAATCGCGCGTTCTAACGACTGCGACGACCACCCTTCTTACCGGATGGCAGGCCTCCCGGCTGCTTCACCTCACCGACCGCCGGCGGACCCGGCACGCCGAACATCTCGTAGCGCTGATCCTCCTGATCGGGAATCCGCACGGCATCGGCCATGCGCCCGCAACCCGAGGGCGGAGCCTGGCGAAGGCGGTCGAAGGCGATCGAGCCGAACTTCCGGTGGAGATCGGCCACGGTCCAGACCCAGGACGGGCTCATCGACCACTTCGGGCGGAGCGAGGTGGGGGCGGACATGGCAGAATCCTGGCTATCAAGGGACAGGTGATCGAACATCCCGTTCGCTTTATCCTATCACGCCCCGGATAACCCGCCAATCGCCGCTGTCGGGCTTGCAAAGCCTTTCGCTGGTTCAATATGCTCGGCCTGATCAAGAGTAGGGCGACGCGGGATGGGTTCCCACGACACCACACCCCGATCCTCCTCGCCCTGTCTCCGACCAACCCGTCTTGCCCGATCGGGCAGAGTGGTGTACGTTCCCGCTTCGAGGACCATGGGACGTGGGTCCGCACCTTCGCGATCGAACCGGCTGGGATGCCCCGTTCTCTTCGACCGACGAATCGGGAGGCCGGCATGGAAGCCAGAATCCGCGAGCAGGTGACAAACCCGCGCCTTCGCGAGCCAGCGACAAGGACAATCGTCGACCGAACCGGCGCAGGACCGGACTTCTCGGGCCTTCGGGTCGCGCTGGTCCACGACTGGCTGACCGGGATGCGAGGCGGCGAGAAGTGTCTGGAGGTGCTTTGCCGTGCCTTCCCCGAGGCGACTCTCTACACCCTGATCCACCGCAAGGGTGCCCTCAGCCCGGCGATCGAGGCGATGCGGATCAGGACCTCACCGCTCCAGCACATTCCCGGCGTCTTCCGCCACTATCGCCACCTACTCCCGATCATGCCGATGGCGGCACGCTCCTGGCGCCCGGGCGACGTCGACCTCGTTGTCAGCCTCAGCCATTGCGTGGCGAAGGCGGTGGTGCCGCCGCCAGGCGTCCCGCACGTCTGCTACTGCTTCACGCCGATGCGATATGCCTGGGCGGCCCGCGAGACCTACCTGGAAGGATGGTCGAACCGCCCCATCCGAAAGGCGGCGGCGCGGATGCTCCTCTCGAGGCTTCGTCGATGGGACCGGCGCACGTCCGGGCGAGTGACCCACTTTGTCGCCATCTCAGAGACCGTCCGCGACCGGATCGCCCGCTGCTACCGACGCGAGAGCCGGGTCATTCAGCCGCCCGTCGACGCCGACTTCTACACCCCCGACCCCGACGCCCGCCCGA
>DAHZZC010000852.1 GCA_027435495.1 Planctomycetales bacterium | reverse complement strand
CGGCAACATGCGGCATGAGGGCCTGCGGCTGCGGGCAGCCGATTATGTGACGATCGAGGAGCCGCTGATCGGTTCGTTCGCCAGGAAAATCGCAGGCGCCGGCCCGGCGTCGGTCGGGGATCGCCGGGCGGGGTGAGTCTCGGACGGGCGGGTTATCGCGATGGGCCAGCCTTCTTGACCTCCTCGGTTCCAGCGAGCCGGGCGGCCTTGAATTCGTCGGCCGTCAATCGACGGAGGCGGCGGTCGAGCATGAGCACGGGCCCGCCCGATTCGGGTACAGACTTCCAGTAGGCGAGCACCTCTTCCGACTCCGCCGTGGATGGCTCCACGTCGGTATCGGGGAGGGTCGCCTGATATCGGACGATGACCTCGCCGGTTCGGAGGGCACTGTAAGCGGTCCGGGTGTGGGCGTCGCCGACCCGCTGGAAGTCGGCGATCGATCGCGGCGGCTTCCGGAACATCTCCTGGTGAAGCCGGTACATCTCGCCGACCTCGCGAAGCTTCCGTTCTTCCAATTCCGAGGAGCCGGGCGGGCCCGCCGAGGGACCGCACCCGATGAACCCTACGGCCAGAATCCACGCCGCGATCCGCGCGTGAGGCTTTTTCATCTCGCGACCTTTTGGGAGAGATGTCAGCGGAGGATGCCAGATCCGGGCTTCCGGAATCCTTCGCCTGGACTTGATTCCTCAATATGCGTCGGCGCTGATGACCTCGTTGCCCGCAATGGAACCAAGGGCCAGCCACGTCACGGGATTGATCGAGTTCTTGATGAACCGGACGGAGCCGTCGCAGAACGAGACGTTCACGCCGCCGGGGTGGTAGCTCCGCGCCGCGGTGTGGGAGCAGGTCTGAAGGCCCAGGTTCTGACCGTTGACCGTCGAGGTGGCCAGGTTCAGGCAGTCGCGGAGCGTGCTGTTCGGCGTGAGAGTGTGGCTGAAGAATGCCGTCGAGGGGAGCGCCCGGTAGTATTCCTGCCCGCGATACTGGAGATAGCCGGTCCGCGACTGGCAGCTCGGCGGGATGAATTCGGTGGTGAAGCCCGCTCCGCTCCATTCCAGAACCGCCAGCGGACTGTTCAGCGAAACCTGAGGCGCCGGGAGCTGCACGGCGAGCCCTCGGGTGGTCTCGCCCCACATCGTCGTGTTGCTCGTGCCGTCGATGATGCTAGCAATCTTGACCTGGTTCGTGACCCGGAGGTAATTCGGGTTGTACGCCCCACCGATCTTCTGCGGCTGATTGTAGTCGATCTGAATATTGAAAACGCCCATTCGATTGCTCATAGGCTCCTGCGTCCCCGGCGACGCGTTTCCTTGCTCGACACAGGCCGACGCACCCGTCGAGCCGAAGTAGTTGTCGTAGCCGACGAACCCGTTGAGCTTGGCGTTCGACGCATCGGATGGGCAGATGAACGCCGTGATGAGCTGCGTACCGGCCGTGTAATTCGGATCGGCTGGTCCGTTGTTATAGATTTCGTTGAGGTTCCAGGAGAAGTTGAACGCTGAGTACACGTTCGACTGCTCCAGATACTGCATGATCTGCGTCTGGGGGGTCGCTCGTGGGAAAAGCGGAACGTTCAGGGTCGGCGTCGGCCCGAAACCCTGCGGAAACGCACCGAATGCCGACTCGAAATTGTGCGTAGCCAGCGTCATCTGCTTGAGGTTGTTCGTACACTGCGCCCGACGTGCCGCCTCTCGTGCCGACTGAACGGCCGGGAGCAACAGGGCGATCAGGACCGCGATGATCGCGATCACGACCAGCAACTCAATCAGTGTGAATCCTCGACGGTCTCTCATCGCCTGGGCTCCTCCGGAGTCGTTTCTCGGCGGGATGCGGGTGGTGGGGACGAACCCTCCCCGGGCCGGTTCGCCGGGGGCTTGCTCTCGCTCGGCAAGTCGCCTCGCCTGGTCCCTGGGTTCGGAGGGACGGACAGCCGGAGCGGTCCATTTCACGGCGTCGCAGTGATCCAACGCATTCACAAAGGTAACGGCGCGTTCGATCCTGGGCAAGTGAATGTTACGTTAATTTACGCCAACACAATGTGCAAATGAATGAAGTGCGGCCCATCGCGCTGGTCAGGTGCCGCGGGCTCACTCGGCGGTCGATGTGGTGCTGTCCGTCGTGTCCTCGGGCGCGAAACCGCGCCGCATGGTGTTCTCGGTGACGCAACGGGTCAGAAGGAATTCAAGGAGGTAGTCGGGTCCGCCGGCCTTGGTCCCGATGCCGGAGAGCTTGAATCCGCCGAATGGCTGGCGGTCGACCAGTGCCCCGGTGATTCCTCGATTGATGTAGAGGTTGCCCACCTGAAATCGACGACGGATTTCATCGATATGAGCCGGGCTCCGCGAGTAGAGGCCGCCGGTCAGAGCGTACGAAGTTCCATTTGCGATGGTGAGGGCGTCGTTCAGGTCCCTCGCCTTGAGCACGGTGAGGACGGGTCCGAAGATCTCTTCCTGAGCAATCCGTGCGCAGGGAGGGACGTCGGCAACGATCATGGGTCCGACATAGAAACCTTCCTCGGCGCGTGGTCCGGGGTCGGCCTGGAAGACGATGCGTCCCTCGGTCGCGGCGATCCGATGATATTCGAGGATGCGATGCCGGGCATCGGCGTCAATAACCGGCCCGACCATGGTCTCGGGGTCCTCGGCCGGGCCGACCTTCACGGCCCGCGCCGCCTCGATCATCCGGGCGAGGAAGGCGTCATAAATCCCCTCCAGCGCGATCACTCGAGAGCAAGCGGAACACTTCTGTCCCGAGTATCCGAAGGCACTCCGGATCACGCCGAGCACAGCCTCGTCGAGGTCGGCGTCGTCGTCGAGGATGATCGCGTTCTTGCCGCCCATCTCGGCGATTACCCGCTTGACGTGGCTCTGGCCGGGCCGGACCTCGGCGCCCTCGCGGTTGATGAGCAGCCCGACGTCGCGCGAGCCGGTGAACGCGATGACGTCCACGCCGGGGTGGTTCACCAGCGCCTGGCCAATCTCCTCGCCGACGCCGGGCAGGAACGCCAGAACACCCGGCGGTAGCCCAGCGTCCAGGAGTGCCCGGCAGAGGTGCCAGGCCATGAGCGGAGACTGCTCGGCCGGCTTGACGAGAGCCGCGTTCCCGGCGGCGAGCGCGGCGACCGTCATGCCGGTTGGGATCGCGAGCGGGAAGTTCCAGGGCGGGATGATGACGGCGACCCCGCGCGGCAGGTGCTCGGTCGCGTTGGTCTCACCGGAAACGTCCCGGCGTCGGGGCTCGGAGAGCCGGATGATCTCGCGGGCGTAGAACTCGCAGAAGTCGATGGCCTCGGCGACGTCACCGTCGGCCTCGGCCCAGGGTTTTCCGCACTCAAAGACCTCCCAGGCCGCCAGCTCGAAACGTCGAGAGCGGAGGATCTCGGCGGTCCGGATCAGGACGGCGGCACGATCGCGGGCGGGCCGGGATCCCCACTCGGGTTGAGCCGCCCGCGCGGCGGCGACCGCCCGATCGGCGTGCTCGGCGGTCGCCATCGCGGTCGTGCCGACGGTCCGGGCGCTCCGGGCCGGGTCAAGCGAGGCGAGGCGTCGGCCCTCGATGTCGACCTCTCGGCCGTCGATCAGTAGAGGGTAATGGCGGCCCAGCCGACCCCGGACATCGTCGAGAGCCCGTCGCATGGTCTCGCGGGCCTCGGCACGGGCGAAGTCGGTCGGCGGCTCGTTACGGAACGGCGGCAGCTCGCCCGTCTCGGTCGCGGGAATCGATTTCAGCTTGCGCGTCCGGGTGAGCATCGCTCCGACCTCCTCGGGGTCGCGCAGCAGGTCGTCGACCCGGGCGTGCGCGGCGGAACTCATCTTCAGGAACGACTCGTTCGATGTATTCTCGAGCAGGCGGCGAACGAGGTACGCCATCCCGGGCAGCAGGGCCCCATACGGCGTGTAGACACGGACCCGATGACCGCGATCGACCATCGCTTGCTGGATGGCCTCGCCCATCCCGTGGAGGGTCTGGATCTCGTAAGACGAGGGCGAGAGGCCCGCCGCCTCGGCGGCGGCCACCGCGTGCGCGAGGCTCCGTACATTGTGACTGGCGAACGCCGGGCGAAGCGCCTCATGGTGTCGGATCAGGAACCGGGTGCATCGCTCATACGAGGCGTCACTCTGCCATTTCTGAAGGTAGACGGGCTCCGGCCAGCCGAGCCGACGGGCGCTCAGAACCTCGTAATCCCAGTAAGCCCCCTTCACCAGTCGGATCGTGATCGGTGCCCCTCGGGCGGCGACCCAATCGCGGAGCATTTTCAACTCCGCCTCGGCCTCGGGGTGGTAGGCCTGCGCGACGATGCCGACATCCGGCCAGTCGCGAAACTCGGGCTCGGAGAGGACCCGACAGAAGAGATCGTAGGTCAAAGCGCGATAGGCGTATTGCTCCATGTCGATGTGGACATAGGCTCCACGCTGACGGGCGGCTCGGAGGATCGGACGGAGCCGGGCGGCGGCCTGATCGATGGAGGCCTCGGCGTGGATCGGCTCGAAGTGGGCAGTCAGGCTCGATAGCTTCACCGAGAGATTCACGCGGGGGATCGGACCGTGCTGATCGCGGTCCATTTGGGGAATCTCGGGAGCGGCGGCGAGCGGGCCGGACAGTTCCTCGATCATGGTGAGGCAGGTTTGCTGATACCAGTCGGCCTCGGCCTCGCTGATGATCGCCTCGCCGAGCAGGTCGGCGGTGAAGGCGAGTCGGCGTCGACGAAGATCCATCACGGTTTGCAGGGCCTCGCCAGGCGTGGCGCCGGCGATGAACTTCCGGGCCATCACGCCAGCCGCGGCCCGGGCGGCCTCGGCGAGCCATCCGGCGCGGGTGGTATCCTCCGGCGCCATGGCGAGGGCCAGATCGAGCCACCAGGGGACGGCGTCGCCGGCCTCGTGGAGGTACTCGGCCAGGTGCCGGCGGATCGAACTGGAATTCTTCAGGGCCGGCAGGGCGTCGATGAACCGAAAGAGCTGGACGCGGACCTCGGGCTCGTCGAGGGTCATCGCCATGAAGCGATCGTCCCACCAGGACCGATGCCAGGGGCGTCGGCTGCTCTGGATTCGGTCAAACAACTCACGGCCGATGGCGCGGGTCCGCCGTTCGAGTTCCTCCGTGCGGCCGAGGCCCACGCCATCAATGGTTTCTGTCGCCCTCTGGTTCTTGAGGATGGTCGCCATGTCCGATGGTCCTTTGCCGTTCGCGCACTGCCCCGGCCCCTCGGCGTCCTACCTCCATTCTACAGCCGGACCGGTCACGGGGCAGGGCGAGGACCACGAATCGACCGGAGCGCGGGCCGGAAAAGGTGGCGACAGGCCGGCCGAGTTTTGTTAAAGTTCCGGTCCGGCCCCGGGAAGCGGGCCGTGAACACGGAGGGACACAGGGCATGGACGCTCATCATGGCAAGGGTTGCGCGCGGTTGGCCCCGCTTGGTCTGTTGATCCTCCTCCCTGCGCTTGGGGGTGCGTCGTATCGATCGGCAAACTTTGTTGTCGAGGCGCGGACGCCGGAAATCGCCCGGCAGGTGGCCGAGCGCGCCGAGTCGTGCCGGACGACCATCGCCAGGGCCTACCTCGGACATGAGCTGCCACGGTGGCGGATTCCTTGTCCGATCCGGGTCCGGCTGACCCCGGGCGAGGCCGGCGGGGTGACCTCGTTCGGGTTCCACGAGGGGAAAGTCAGCGACCAGTCCATGACCGTCGAGGGGCGGCTCGACCGAATCCTCGCCTCGGCTCTGCCGCACGAGGTCACGCACACGATCTTCGCCGCTTACCTCGGCGGTCCGATGCCTCGATGGGCCGACGAGGGAGCCTCGCTGCTCAGTGAGGATCTCGCCGAACGCCGACGTCACGACCGGATCTCGATCGACCTACTCGCCCGCCGCGGCGAACTGCCGCTCTCACGCCTCTTCGTTGTCGAGGAGTATCCCAGCGACCTGATGGGCTTCTACGGGCAGGGCTATTCGATCTCGAGGTTCCTGATCGAGATGGGCGGCCGACCTCGCTTCCTGGAGTTCGTCCGCGACGGGATGCGCGACGGCTGGGACGCCTCCACCCGCGCCCATTACCAGCTCGCGAACGTCCACGAACTGGACCGCGCCTGGCGCGCCTGGCATCGGCTGGTGGTTCAGGGCGGACAGCTCGCACAGACCGACGACATCATGGCGATGCATTAACGCCAGGGTCAGAGGGGCATCCAGTCGAGCCGCGTCAGAGTGGCAAGATACGGCCGCTCTCCCGGCGGGAGGTTGCGGTTCAGGATATCGGAGATCGACGCCGTCTTCTCGATCACACGCTTGCCGTACGGCGAGAACGTCTGCTCGTTGAAGACACAGGGCGCCAGTAGCGGGTTGGTGAGGGCCTGAGAAAAGGCGTCGATGCCAATCATCCGGGCGATCAGGGTCGAGACGGTGGAATTCGTCCGAACGTCCTCGGCGAAGAGCCCGACGTAGAACTCGATCCGGTCGACGTCCCCGTACAGTTCCTTCAGGCGATATTGCCGTCGAGGATCGCCGGTGATCTGGTCGAAATCGGTGACACGAGGGAATCCAAACGCCGCGCGATAGTCGTTATAGCTGGCGAGCTTCATGTCGCGGCCCATCCGGATCGAGACCTCCTCGACCCAGAGCAGGAATTCCGGCGTATTGAAGAGGCCAATCTCGCCGGCCGGCTGCCGGCTGGCGGCCTCGAACATCTCGCCGAGCCCATGCGCCAGGAGTTCGGTATTATTGAACACCGTCTCCTCGTTGGGGACCTGCCTTCCCCGGGGGAGCATCACCATGGTCGGCGTCAGGCCATGCCATCGGTAGAGCAGGTTGAATTCCAGGGTCATCCAGTTCTGGCGATACCAGTGATTGTTCCCCACAATCGGTGGATCGACGCGGAACTGAAAATGATAAGGCGCGATGTGATTGATGTACTCTTCGATGACAATCTTCATCAGAAGGACGATCATCACGTTGCGCGCCGTCTGGAAGAGCCGCTCATCGTCCCAGGTCGGATTCCGCCGGGCCATCTCTCCGGCGATCCGATTGTGCTCGCGCAGGAAGAGCGTGTTGAACATGGCGAAGCCGGTCTGCGTGTTCGACCGCTCGCCCCCGAATGCGAAGAGAGTGCCCTTGTTCCGCTCGTACGACTCGTGCTGCGACCGCTTCCAGAGGTCGAGCCCCATCATCTTCGGGAGGTGAATGAACTCCTCGGCGACCTCATCGCCTCGGTAATAGAAGGGCGCGTATTCTTCCCCATCGATGACCTGGCTCCGGAGCCGGCCGCCGACCCCCGCGCGAATGATCTCGGTGACGTCCTTGTTCACTCCATAGAGCGGGGTCAGATCGATGTCGTGATTCGAGGTATTTTTCCCGGTACCCCGAATGGGCGTGATTCCATCACCGGGCGCGTAGCAGGTCCGCAGGAACCCGTCGGTGAACCACTGCGCGAAGTAAGAGAATAACACGGTTGACTTGGGCGATTCCGTCTCCTTGCCGGAATCC
>DAHZZC010000851.1 GCA_027435495.1 Planctomycetales bacterium | reverse complement strand
TTCCCGCATCTCTCCGCGCGGCGGAACGTCGAGCTGGTCGCGCGGTTCCTCGGCTGGGATCGCCGACGGATCGCCGACCGGATCGACGAGCTCGCCGCTCTTACACGATTCCCGCGTGAGGCGCTCGATCGGTTCCCCTCGGGGCTCTCGGGCGGACAGAAGCAACGCGCCAGTCTGATGCGCGCCCTGATGCTCGACCCGCCCGTCATCCTTCTCGACGAGCCGATGGGCGCCCTCGACCCGATGGTCCGCGCTGACCTCCAGAACGACCTCCGCGCCATCTTCCGGGAGCTCCGAAAAACGGTCGTCCTCGTCACGCACGACCTCGCCGAGGCCGGCTGGTTCGCCGACGAGATCCTCCTGATGCGCGATGGCTTGATCGTCCAGCGCGGGACGTTGAAGCAGCTCGTCGAGGAGCCCGCCGATCCGTTCGTCACCCGGTTCGTCCGGGCTCATCGCCAGCTTGAAGGCTTTGATGGCGAGGTGACTTTATGACAGCCTGGGTTGCCCTCCTCACCATTCTCTTGCCCACCCAGACCAGGGCCGAGCCGGTCCGCGTCGGCTCGAAGACGTTTACCGAGTCGGTGATCCTGGGGGAGATCGCCCGGCAATTGCTGGACGACGCCGACGTGCCGGCGGTCCACCGCCGAGAGCTGGGCGGGACACAGGTCCTCTTCCACGCGCTCCAGTCCGACGAGCTGGACCTCTACCCCGAGTACACAGGAACCATTCGAGGCGAGATCCTCTCGGGCCTGGCGATCGCCGACGAGGCCGGGTTGCGAAAGGCGCTCGCCGATCGCGGGATCGGCATGAGCCGCTCCCTGGGATTCAACAACACCTACGCCATCGGCATGCAAGCGGGGGTCGCGGATCGGCTCGGCATCCGGACTCTCAGCGACCTGAAGAACCATCCCAGGATCCGCATCGGATTCAGCAACGAGTTCATGGAGCGAGCCGACGGATGGCCGGGCCTCCGCGATCGGTACGCCCTTCCCCAGCGCGACGTCCGAGGGCTCGACCACGACCTCGCATATCGTGCCATCCAGTCGGGCGAGATCGAGGCCACCGACCTCTACTCGACTGATGCCGAGATCCGGGCCTACCAGCTTCGTGTGCTGGTCGACGACCGGAAGTTCTTCCCCTCGTATGAATGCGTCTGGCTCTATCGTTCCGATCTGCCGAAACGATCGCCGGCCGCGATGAGGGCGATCGGTCGGCTGGCCGGGCGGATCGATGCTCCGGCCATGGCCGCGATGAACGCGAGGGCAAAGCTCGACCGCATCAGTGAGGACCGTGTCGCGGCCGAATTCCTCGGGCGGGAATTCGGGATCGAGTCGAATGTGGTCGTCGAGGGACGGGCGCATCGGCTCGGGCGGCGGCTGGGCGAACACCTGACCCTCGTCGGGATCTCCCTCGGCGCGGCGATTCTGGCGGCGATTCCGCTGGGGATCGTCGCAGCGCGAAGGCCCAGGGTTGGCTCGGGCATCCTCGCGACAGCCGGGATCATCCAGACCATTCCGTCTCTGGCCCTGCTCGTCTTCATGATCCCCTGGCTTGGCATCGGAGCCGGTCCGGCGATGGTGGCGCTTTTTCTCTACAGCCTCCTGCCGATCATTCGGAACACGGCGACCGGCCTCGTCGGGATTCCGCCGACGCTCCGCGAATCGGCCGAGGCGATCGGCCTTCCGCCGTGGACCCGCCTCGTCTGGATCGAGCTGCCGATGGCCTCACGCTCGATCCTCGCCGGGATCAAGACGGCCGCCGTGATCAACGTCGGCACCGCGACCATCGGCGCCCTGATCGGCGCCGGCGGTTTCGGCCAGCCGATCCTCACCGGCATCCGTCGCGACGACGTTGCCATGATCCTCTTCGAGGGCGCCATTCCCGCCGCCGCCCTGGCGCTGGCGGTTCAGGGAATCTTCGACCTCGCCGAGCGGTTCCTTGTCCCTCGCGGGCTCAGGAACTGATCAGGCCACCCCAAGAAACTGCACGCAGAAGAGCCGGTCGGAGTCGAACCATTGCCGCTCGACCGCGAAGCCCGCGCGGCCAGTCAATCGACCGAAATGCTCCAGTGTGTACTTGTACGAATCCTCGGTATGAATCGGCTCGCCGTCGTCGAAGGCGAAGACGCGGCCGGCGACACGCACCCGATGCTCGCGCCGGCTCACGAGCGAGAGCTCGACCCGCTCCTCGTCGCGACGATACTCAGCGCGATGTTCGAAGGCGTCGAGATCGAAATCGCCTTCAAGCTCGCGATTGATCCGGGCGAGCAGGTTCAAATTGAACGCGGCACTGACGCCGAGGCGATCGTTATAGGCGGGCTCGACGATGGCCGGGTCCTTGTCGATGTCGATGCCGATGAGCAGTCCACCCCCGGGGCCGGCAAGCCGGGCGATCGATCGGAGCAGTCGGAGTGCCGCATTCGGGCGGAAGTTGCCGATCGTTGAGCCCGGAAAGTAGAAGACCCGGCGCCCGGGACCCTCGGCGGGCGGCAGCTCGAAGTCGGCGGTGAAGTCGTCACAGACCGGCAGGATCGTCAGGTCGGGGAATTGCTCGGAGAGCTCCGCGGCCGAGCGGAGCAGGGGCTCGACCGAAATCTCCACCGGGTAATAGACGCGAGGCTCGACGAGCTGACCCAGCAGAAGCCGCGTCTTGAGCCCGCTTCCACTGCCGAGCTCGACGACCTCCGACTCCGGCCCGATGGCCTCGGCCATCTCATCGACGTGGCGCTCGAGGATCGCCAGTTCGGCACGGGTGAGGTAGTATTCGTCCAGCTCGCAGATCTGGTCGAAGAGAGCCGATCCGCGTTCGTCGTAGAGATATTTGCAGGGGATTCGCTTCTTCGGCAGGCCAAGGCCGTTGAGGACGTCGTGGCGGAAAGCGGCGTGGCCGCAGAGTTGCGCCGGTGGGCGCTCGATCGTCGTCTGGGTGCCGATCATCAACTCCTCGCGAGGCGGATGCCCGAGAATTGCCAGCGGGCCTCGGGCGGGAAAAAATTCCGATACGACGGACGGATGTGCGACGCGGGGGTCGCGCACGACCCGCCCCGCAGCACGATCTGATTGCACATGAACTTCGCGTTGTACTCGCCGAGCGCCCCGGCCGCGGCCCTCATCCCCGGATAGGCGGTGTACGGGCTCTGGGTCCACTCCCAGACATCGCCAAAGCACTGAGCAAGTCCCGTACCCGGTACGGCAGGACGCGGGTGGAACGCCTCGTTTTCGAGGAAGTTCCCGACGATCGGCTCCTCTCGTGCGGCAATTTCCCATTCGGCCTCGGTCGGAAGCCGGGCGCCGGCCCATCGGGCGAAGGCATCGGCCTCGTAATAGCTAAGGTGGACGACCGGTTCGGAGTCGACCAGTGGGCGCATCCCGCCCATCGTGAACGCCCGCCACTGGCCGTTGATCTTCTCCCAGTAGAGCGGGGCGTCCCAGCCATTGGAGTGGATGCAGGCCCATCCGTCCGAGAGCCAGTGCTCGGCGCGTTGGTAACCGCCATCCTCCATGAACCCCCGATACTCGCCGACCGTCACCGGTCGCGAGGCCAGCTCAAACGCCTCGACGTGGACCGCGTGCCGGGGGCTCTCATTGTCGAAGGCAAATCCGATCCCGTTCTGTCCGATCTGGTCGAGTCCAGCGGGGAAGGCGTGCCAGGTCATCGGCGGTGCGGGCGATTCGAGGACCTCGAGATCGTCGCGATAGGCGGGACGGATCGGGTTCCGCGCCAGCGTTGCCTTGATGTCGGTGACGATCAATTCCTGGTGCTGTTGCTCGTGGTTAAGGCCCAGCTCCAGCACGGTGTCGATCTCGGACGATCGATCCTCGCCGAGTGCTTCGAGCCGTCGGATGACCTCAAGATCGACGGCCGCTCGATAGGCGAGAACCTCATCGAGCCCGGGCCTCGTGATCAGCCCGCGATCCGCGCGAGCGACCCGGGGTCCGACAGCGTTGTAATACGAATTGAAGAGGAAGCTGAAGGCGGGATGGTAGGGGCGATATCCAGGAAGGTGAGGCGACAGGAGGAACGTTTCGAAGAACCAGGTCGTGTGCGCGAGGTGCCACTTCGTCGGGCTCGCATCGGGCATCGGCTGGACCTGGCAATCCTCGGGGCTGAGAGGCGCGGCGAGGCGGACGGTCCAGTCGCGAATCGACCGATAGCGCTCGATCGCCGCCGACTCGTCTGCTACCGTCGCTCTGAGGAACTCTCGCATCGCCCGGATTCCCGCTTCTGGAGTCGAGGACAAGGCCGCAACACTCTAGCAGAAATCTTGCCGGAGTGTTGTCATTTTATCCGGGCGGACAGATCGTGAATCCGCAGGGGCATCGAGGTAAGACGCGGAGGCCAGCATCATGATCGAGATGACGTCTTCGTCGATGCGAGGGAGGATGCGGATCGGCATCGGCATCGCCTGGATTCTCGGCTCGGGTGTGCTCACCGGTTGCGGAGGCGATCGACCCGCGACCGATCGCTCGTCGGAGCCACACAGGACCCCGGCAAAATCAGGATCGGCCAAATCGGATCAGTATCACGGTATCGGGGGCGCGACGGGGAGGACCATCATGAACTTCGATCTGACCAGCTCGGCCTTTGCCAGGGGCTCGAAGATCCCGCGCCGGCATACCGGCGACGGCGAGGACCTCTCGCCGCCGCTCGCCTGGAGTCCGCTTCCGGCCGGTACCTTGGCGCTCGCCCTGATCGTCGACGATCCCGACGCGCCGACTCCGGAGCCCTGGATTCACTGGGTTCTCTACAATCTGAAGCCGGATGCGTCGGGACTCCCCGAGGGAATCACGCCGGTTGAAAAGCCGGCGAAGCCCGCGGGCGTCGTTCAGGGCAAGAACTCCTGGGGAGGGATCGGCTATCGCGGTCCCGCGCCGCCGAAGGGGCACGGCCTTCATCACTACCGGTTTCGTCTCTACGCGATCGAGAAGGCGCTGGATCTGAAACCGGGACTCGACGCCAACGCCCTGGCCCGGGCGATCCATGGTCACGTTCTGGGCGTCGCCGAACTTCAGGGGACCTACGAACGATAGCCGACGCAACGGCAGGTACGACGCAATGCCGGACTTGCCCGGGCGAAGATTGGCGGCCGGCCTGATCGGATGTTAGGATCTGGGGCGACAGGTCCGGCGACGACACCAACCGGGAATCCTTCGCATGAAACGGGTTGTGCTTGGACAGCTTCTCGCGCTCGTCGGGGCGGTCGCCGGGGGTGGACTTGGCTATCTGGCCTTCGGATGGCTGATCTCGCGCGGATTCTACGGACTCGCGATCCCGGGCGCCCTGGTCGGACTGGGGTGCGGCTGGCTGGCCCAGGATCGATCGCGGGTGCGGGGCATCGTCTGTGCAATTGCGGCGCTGGGGCTCTCGATTTTCATTGAGGGGAAGTTCTTTCCCTTCCTCGACGAGGACGGTCGGCCGCACGGTCTGGGCTTCCTGGCCACCCATCTTCACCAGCTCAGCCCGGTCACGCTTTTGATGATGGCGATCGCGACGATCGTGGCATTCTGGACCGGTCAGGACGCCGGGATTCCGCTGCTCCCTCCCCGCTTGCCGGCCCGGTCCGAGGATGTCCGGCCGAGGGATACGAGCGGATAAGCCGGCTCGATCGGCTGACGGTGATCCTATCTTTCGCGGCTTCGCGGCGTAGAATAATTGGTGTGCTCGTCAGGAATCCATCTCCGCGATCCCCAGTGCGAGAGAGGAGGCTGCGGCCATGGCGACGACCTCGACGCCCGAGACCCGGACCCCGATCGAGAGTGACCAGGCCCTACGGGCTCGTCAGATGCGTGAGGCCGAGGAACTGCTCGGCCCGAGTGATGCAACAGGGTTCGCCAAGGCTCTGTTTCGCGGCGAGTTCCGCGCTGGGGCGATGTTCCCTTATCCGGAGCTATCGGAGGCCGAGCGGTCGCTGGTCGAGAAATCGGTCCGCGAGGTCTGCGAATTCGCCGATCACCAGATCGACGCCTCCGCCATCGATCGCGAGGCCGAGATTCCCGACTCGGTCATCAAGGGCCTGGCCGACCTCGGCGTCCTGGGGATGGCGGCACCTGTCGAGTGGGGCGGGCGCGGAATCTCGCAGATGGGATACTGCCGGATCATGGAGGTGATCGGCGGTCACGACGCCTCGACGGCCGTCTTCGTCAACGCGCATCACTCGATCGGCCTTCGGGCGCTGGTCCTCTTCGGGACACCCGAGCAGAAGGCCCGATGGCTCCCGCCGCTGGTCCGTGGCGAGACCCTCGCCGCCTTCGCATTGACCGAGGAGCAGGCCGGATCCGACGCCAGTAACGTCCAGACCTTCGCCAGACCCACCGAGGACGGCCAGGCGTACATTCTCAACGGCTCGAAGCGGTACATCACCAACGGCGCGATCGCCGGCGTGTTGACCGTGATGGCCCGGACGCCCGACCCTCGCGGCGGTGAGTCGAAGGTGACGGCGTTCCTCGTCACGCCCGAGATGCCCGGCTTCGAGGTTGTCGAGGCGCGGATGCCCAAGGTCGGAATTCGGGGGACAGCGACCGCACGACTCGCCTTCCACGACATGCGCGTTCCCGCCTCGAACATCCTCGGCGCGCCGGGCAAGGGGTTGAAGGTCGCGCTGACGGTCCTCGACTTCGGCCGGACCACCTTCGGCGCGAGCTGCACCGGGCTGGCGAAGGTCTGTCTCGCTGCGGCGGCCCGACACGCAAGTCGTCGTGTCCAGTTCGGTCGACCACTCGCCCAGCTCGAACTGATCAAGAAGAAGATCGCCTACCTCGCCGCGACCGCCTACGCGATGGAGGCCACGACCTACCAGACGGCCGCCCTCATCGACCGGGGCGCTGAAGATTACATGCTCGAAACCGCCATTCTCAAGGTCTTCTCGACCGAGGCCCTCTGGCAGGGCGTCTACGAGACCTTGCAGGTCCACGGCGGGCAGGGCTATTTCACCGATGAACCCTACGAGCGCATGATGCGAGACGCCCGGATCAACACCATCGGCGAGGGCGCCAACGAGGTCCTCAAGGCGTTCATCGCACTGGTCGGAATGCGCGAGATCGGTGAGGGATTGAAGTCGACGTTCGACGGCCTGAAACGGCCCTCGACCTTCCTGCCGACCTTCTGGGACTATACCCGAGACCACATCCGCAAGATGGCGAGCGTGCCGGTCGTGCCGGTGGCCTCGCCAATGCTCCGGCCGATGGCCCAGGCCCTCGGTCGCAGGGTCTCGCGGTTCGGAAGGACTGTCGAGCGGATGTTGATCACTCATCGCGAGGCCATGCTCGATCGCCAGTATCATCAGGAACGTCTCGCCGACGCGGCCATCGCGCTGGTAACATCTGCGTGCACCCTCTCCCGCTGGGACCGCTCCGAATCGCTCGGCCAGGCATCGACCGCCGAGCGGTCGGCGGCCGAGCTGTACCTCCGGATGGCGAATCGCCGGTTCGACGATTCCCTCCGGGCCCTGCATTCGAATGAGGACCGGCTGACCACCACGGCCGCCGACGCGGCCCTTCGAACCTGGGGCGATCGGCCGGCCTCGCCTTGAGAAACCCAAGCGAGGGGCTGATATCCATGGTTCGCCGAGGTCTCTGGACCGCCGTTCTCGTTCTCGGAGCGATCGCGATCATGACGGATGGACAATCGGAGGCGGACGAGCCGTCGGGACACTTCAGGTATCCCGAGCCCCCGCGCTCGGATACGGTCGACATTTACCACGGTCAGAAGATCGCTGATCCCTATCGGCCCCTCGAGGACCCCGACTCGCCCGAGACCCGTGCCTGGGTCGAGGCCGAGAACCGAGTCACCTTCCAGTACCTTGCCTCGATCCCCCAGCGCGAGTCGATCAAGCAGCGGCTGACCACCCTCTGGGATTACGAGAAATACAGTCCGCCGGAGCTCGAGGGCGGTCGCTACTTTTACTCGTATAATACCGGGCTCCAGAACCAGAGCGTCCTCCACTCGGCCACGAGTGTCGAGGGTCCGGGTTCCGTGCTGCTCGATCCGAACACACTTTCCGCCGATGGCACTGTGGCGCTCTCGGGCCTTTCGGTGAGCAAGGACGGCCGGCTGGTCGCCTACGGAATCGCCGCGGCCGGGTCGGACTGGAACGAGTGGAAGGTCCGCGACGTCGCCACCGCCGCCGATGCCCCCGACGTCATCAAATGGGTCAAGTTCTCGGGCGCGGAGTGGTCACCCGACGGCAAGGGGTTCTACTACGGCCGGTTCCCCGAGCCAAAGCCCGGTGAGGATCTCAAGGGGGCAAACTATTATCAGAAGGTCTATTACCACAAGCTGGGGACTTCGCAGTCCGAAGACCAGCTTGTCTGGGAAGACCCGGTTCACAAGGAATGGCGGGCGATGCCCCGCGTCACGGACGACGGGAAGTACCTCATTCTCACCCTCGAAAAGGGGACCGACGCGAAGTACCGCGTCCTCTATCGGCCGCTCGACCGGCCCGATGTCGAGCCGATTCACCTCGTCGGTAACTTCGAGGCGGAATACGACTTTATCGACAATGACGGCCCGGTCTTCTGGTTCAAAACCAACAAGAATGCCCCGCGCGGCCGGGTCGTCGCCATCGATCTTCGCGAGCCGGATCCCTCGCACTGGCGGGAATTGATCCCGCACGCGGCGGATACGCTGGAATACGCCAATGTCGTTGGCGATCGACTCCTCGCCGTTTATCTCAAGGACGCCCGGACAGCGGTCCGCGTCTTCGACCTGAACGGGAAGCACGTCCAGGACGTCGAACTTCCCGGGATCGGAACGGCGGTCGGTTTCGGGGGCCGGCGATCGGATCGCGAAACGTTCTACTCGTTCACCTCGTTCACGACGCCGTCGACCGTTTACCGGTACGACGTCGACAAGGGGACCAGCACCGTCTGGAAGCGGCCGAAGGTGGCCTTCGACCCGGCCCACTACGAGACGCACCAGGTCTTCTGCACCAGCAAGGACGGCACGCGAATTCCCATGTTCCTCAGCCACAAAAAGGGGCTGAAGCGCGACGGAACGACACCAACCCTCCTCTACGGCTACGGCGGCTTCAATATCCCGCTCAAGCCGGCGTTCAGTCCGGCCGTGCTGGCCTGGATGGAGATGGGCGGCCTTTATGCCGTGCCGAACCTCCGCGGCGGCGGCGAGTACGGCGAGCAATGGCACCAGGCCGGGACCAGGCTCCGCAAGCAGAACGTTTTCGACGACTTCATCGCCGCCGCCGAGTGGCTGATCGCGAAGAACTACACATCCACCCCGCACCTGGCGATCTCGGGCGGGTCGAACGGCGGTCTGCTGGTCGGGGCCTGCCTGACACAGCGTCCCGACCTCTTCGGCGCAGCGCTCCCGGCCGTTGGGGTGCTCGATATGCTGCGGTTCCACAGATTCACGATCGGATGGGCCTGGATCGACGACTACGGATCGTCCGACGATCCCGACGAGTTCCGCGCCCTGCGGGCCTACAGCCCGCTCCACAACGTCCGATCGGGAACGTGTTACCCTCCCACGCTCATCACCACCGCTGACCACGACGACCGCGTCGTCCCCGCGCACAGCTTCAAGTTCGCCGCCGCGCTCCAGGCGGCGCAGTCGTGCGACCGTCCGGTTTTGATCCGGATCGAGACCCGCGCCGGCCACGGCGCGGGCAAGCCGACCAGCAAGCTGATTGAGGAGGCCGCGGATCGCTGGAGCTTCCTCGTCAAAACGATCGCGGGTCGTCCGAACTGATTACGGAGCCCGAAAATGCGACCAGGGGCTGCACTTCATATCCCTGAGAAGTCCCCGCATCCACTGGTATTCGGGATGGGCTTCGAGGAAGGGAGCGGCGAGAAAGTCGGACCCCTGGTGGCCCACCTGACCCCAGAAAGCCAGGTTTTCGGCGAGTGCGGCGTCGGCCACCTTCGAGGTGACGGTGCCGCCCGGATAATATGGCGCCCAGTCCCATTCGGGGATGCCGCGGGGCGAGACCTCGGTCCGACCGTTGAGGGTTCGCTCATCGGCGCCTCGAAGCTTGAGGATCACGTCGAAATCGTCGTTCTCCAGCTTCTTCGCCAGCTCCACATCGATCTTCCCGCGATGCTCGGCGAGGAGCTGCTCCCACCGCGTCTTTCGGGCGTTGGGAGATGACGCCCGGTTGAGAACGTCGAACGTCGTCTCCTCACGGATCAGCTTCGGATGGACCGGGAAGTTGGAGCCGAAATAACAGCCGTCCTTCGTCCGCTCGACGGTAGGATTCTTCAACCCCAGCTCGAATCGGGCGATCTCCCCGGTCTTGTTGTCGCCGACGAGCCAGTCGTTGGCGTATCCGCCGTTATTGCCGTCGAGCATGATCCGGACGAAATCATCGATCGATCGGCTGTACTGCATCGCCTTGCGAGCCCGGACGAACTCGGGCTTGCCGGCCGGATCCCACCCCTCGAACTGCGTGATCGTCGTCTCCGTGACCAGGATGCCGGCCGCATTGATTGAGAAATCATCATCGCTGACGATCACGCCCGGGAGCCCGTCCATGATCAGCCGCGACCCGGCCTCGGGCTTGATGTCGAACACAATATTCCAGCGCGTGCCGATGACGTAGTTCGTCCAGTTGTTGTGGCCGATCACGATCCGGCCGTCCTTCGTGTAGGAGCCGGTCGCAATGAAGGCACTGCAATTTCCGGGCGAGTGGGTCGTCGGGGCCTTCCCCTCGCGGCGATCGAGCCAGGGGACGTAATAGTACGGCAACTCCTCACTCGCGTTCAACGCGACGATGTCCCAGCGGTCGACCTCGACGCCCCGGCTCGATGCACCGTCGACAATCCCGTCGATCTCTCGCCGGTATTCGTCGTCGACCCGAGGCCAGAGCATCTCCTCGGCCGCCTTCCGATAGAACGACCAGTCGCGTCCCGTGGTTTTCCGAAAATACGGCCGGGCCACATGAAGGAAATCGGCGATCTCCCCGGCCAGCAACCGGCCATGCTGATATCCGACCTGGTCGGGCGAACCCTCCAGGTGGACGAAGATCCATCCGTCCTGAACGGTCCGGGAAGCACCCCGCATCCGGGCCGGGTCGGACGCCGAGGTGGGCGGAGCCGGATAGGCGAGCCCCGAGCAGGCCGCGACGATCGCGGTTCCGAGGGCGATCCGGCAGGAATCTCGTAAGTGCATGGTTAAACCTCTTCGGAGCCGACGGCAACTGAGGACCCTGGCTGGGAACAGGGTAGGGGATCACGACGGCTCCCGCAACGCGTCGTTAGAACATCGGATCGACGCGCACCGTTTTTTCCGGTCGATCGCGAGGCTCACGGCCAACCAAAACCGGGTGCTGTGGGGCAACCGCAACCGGCCGAGAATTCTTTGACCAGAAAGGAATATTGTTGCCGCGGCGCCGGTTTATTCTACGGTATTAATGAGGGTAGAGATCCTGGATGGCCCAGCGTACCGGAGCAGGCTGAGCGAGGATTTTTCCCCGGCACCACGAGGAGGTGTTCTTTGAAGGACTCTCCCATGCGCGTCGTTTGCGAGGGATGCCTGCGGAGT
>DAHZZC010000850.1 GCA_027435495.1 Planctomycetales bacterium | reverse complement strand
GCCGGCGAGGCTCGCGGGGTCGGGGATCTCCATTGAGGGGAAGGCCCCCTTGAGCTCGCCAGCGAACTTATCGAGCGGGATGCGGGACGGGACGGGTGGCGTCGCGGCCTTTTGCTGTTCGGCCTCGGCGCGTTTCTTGGCGTATTCCTGCTTGTAGAAGGCGTCGAGGGCGGCCTTGGCGGGCGCCTCCATCCTCCACATGACGTTCGAGGCGATATCCAGCGGCGGCAGGAAGACGAGGATCACGCCGACCACCAGGCCGAGCAGGGCGAGGATCAGGCGGACGCGCAGCTCCTCGATGTGCTCGCCGAAGCTCATCGTCGTCATCGTCTGTTCTTCGGCGAAGAGATCTTGATCAATAGGCATCTGAGGAAGACCATCCGAACGGGCCGGGATGGAAGTCGCCGGAACGGCGAGATTCGGAGGAGACGCGGGTTGCATCGGCCAGTCCCGAGGCCGGAACCCTTTTCTGGCAGCTCCGCGGGCCGGCCTCGCCGGGACGGCCGGGCGCGCGGGGGCGTTCCTGTATCCACGATCATAGGACCGCCGCCACCGCGAAGTCAACGCCGCGCGTCCGAATCGGCGCCGATCCCGGATGGACACGCCCCAAGCCTGGACGTTACAACGAATCACCCGCCCGGGAACGTCGTCCGCGAGGGACGACCGAACCGCGGACCGGCGACGTACCTTCAGCCGACCCGAGAGCCATGCCGGATCCACGACTCTACCCGCTGCGCTTTGAGCCGATCCTCCGCCGACTGATCTGGGGAGGCCGACGGCTGGGGACCGTCCTGGGCAAGCCGATCGGCAGCGAGGCCGATTACGCGGAGTCCTGGGAGCTCTCCGACTACCAGGATCAGGTCAGCCTCGTCCGTGGCGGTGCTCTCGACGGGACGTCCCTCCGCGACCTGATCCGCGCCCGCCCCGCCGAGCTTCTCGGCCCAGCGCTCGCGAATCTCGATCAGTTCCCCCTTCTGGTGAAGTTTATCGACGCGAACCAGGACCTCTCGGTCCAGGTCCACCCCGACGATGCCAGGGGCCGCCGCCTCGCCAACGACAACGGCAAGACCGAGACCTGGATCGTCCTCGCGGCCGAGCCGGAAAGCGTGATCTACGCGGGACTGAGGGCCGGTGTCGGCCCGGACGAGTTCCGCCGGGCGATTGCCTCGGGCGAGGTGGAACCGCTGCTGCACCGTTTCGAGGCCCGCCCCGGCGATGCGATCCTCATCGAGGCCGGAACGGTCCACGCGATCGGCGCGGGGGTGATGCTCGCCGAGATCCAGCAGATGTCCGACGCCACCTTCCGCGTCTTCGACTGGAACCGCCTCGGACCCGACGGCCAGCCGAGAGCCCTCCACATCGACCAGGCGATGGAATCCACCAACTTCGCCCTCGGTCCGGTCCATCCGATGGACCCCGTCGTCCTCGAATCGCGCGCCTGCGGGACCCGCGAGCGGCTCGCGGCCTCGCGCTACTTCGCCTGCGAGCGAATGCGGCTCCATCCCACCGACGCCTGGGATGGCTTCGACGTCGGCCAGACCGATCGATTCACGATCCTGATCGGAATGCAGGGGAAGGCCACCATCGTCGACCACGACGAGTCGTACGAACTCGACGCGGGCGAGACCATCCTCTTGCCTGCCTCGGTCGGTGCCTGCCAGGTCTTCTCGGAGCAAGGGGCGGTCGTCCTGACCTGTGTCGTTCCATGAGCGTAGACCCACCGGAAACACCCCCGACCCGCCCCTGGCCGTTCCTTCGGATCCTGGCCGCCGTCCGAATGGCGTTCGACGTCCGCAAGCTCGCGCTGGCGACGCTCGGCCTGATACTCCTTTGGCTCGGCTGGTCGACTCTCGATCGCCTCTTCCCGGATTCGGCCGACGTGACGCCCCAGATCGGACCAACTCCATCGCTCGGACGGGTCGTCCTCTCCGACGACTGGCGCGACCTCATTCTCGGTCGGCTCGGCGAGCCCTTTCGCGATTTCGCCCAGCCCATGTCCACGTTCTTTCATCCGTCAAGCGGCTGGTTGACGATGGCCCATGCCCTGCTCGCCATCGCCTGGCTGGTGGTCGTTTGGGGACCGATCAGCCTCGCGATCGCCCGGCTCGCCGCGATCCAGGTAGCCCAGTCGCGGATCGGCAAAATCGGCGAGGCGGTCCGCTTCGCCAGGGACGCCAGCCCGTCGATGATCTTCGCAACGATCTATCCGATGGCCGGGATCGCCCTGTTGACCCTGCCAGGCCTCGCGATCGGATGGCTCTACCGGGTTCCGGGCGGCGATCTCATCGCCGGGATTCTGCTGTTCCTCCCCCTGCTCTGCGGACTGGTCATGGCCCTGTTCGCCGCCTCGGTTCTCACCGGATGGGGCATCTTCCCCGCCGCAATCGCCACCGGCGCCGACAATGCGCTGGATGCCTTCAGCCGAACGTATAGCTATCTCAATCAAAGGCTGGTGATGTTGGTCGTCGGGCTCGCGATCGCTGCCGCGGCGGGGGTGGTCGGGCTCCTCGTCGTCGACCTCCTGACCGCGGCCGTCTTCCGATTCTCAGCCTGGAGTCTCGCGCTCGACGGCCCCTCCCATCGAATCGTGGACCTCTTCGCGATCGAGCAAAACCAGGCGGAGAGCCTCGCGACCGGCGCTCACCGATTCTGGCTGGAAGCGGTCCGGCTGGTGGCGCACGCCTGGGTTTACAGCTACTTCTGGACGGCCGCGACGATGGTTTACCTCGGGCTGAGGCAGTTGAACGACGGCACACCCTTCGAGGTCATCGACCCGCCGGGTCCGGACGCCTGATCGCTCCCGCGCTCAAACCACGTTCATCCATCGTCCGACCACGAAATCCCCTTCGAACACGGTCGCGGCGACGGGCCGATCGGATTCGAGAAGCAATCGATAGGGGTCGGCGTCGTCGCGGTCGGGCAGGTCGATCACGGCGAGGTCGGCCGACTTCCCCACCTTGAGGCTCCCTGTGCTCGTCTCGGCGCGGAGCGCCCAGGCGCCGAAGAGGGTCGCCATCGTCAGGAGCAGCTCGCCCGAGAGCGATTCGTCGCGACCGTGGAGGAACCGCATCTCGTCGAGGATGCCCAGCGTCTCGGCCGAGGCCAGACTGTCCGTTCCCAGGCAGACGATCGCCCCACGCTCCAGAAGCTGCCGGTACGGATGGGCCTTGTGGCCGAACCGGGCGTGCGTCCTCGGACAGAAGGCAATCGCGACCCGCTTGTTATCGGGGGCCGCTTCGGGACGGAATTGCCAGAAGTCTTCGGGATCGATGTAGGTGCCATGCGCGATCAGCCAGTCGGCATTGCGAAGCTCCCCGCGCCGGACGTAATCCGAGGGGCGAGGACCGATCGGCTCCCATTCGTCGTCCCAGGCACCAATCTCCTCGAGGAACGCGCGCATCGGCCCCTCGCGGGTTTCGAGCAGTTCGAGTTCCTCGGGCATCTCGGCGAGGTGGGTCATCAACGGGAACCGGCTCGAAACGGCCTTGTGATACAGCCATCCCGAGGTGCTATAAGGCGCGTGCGGGCTCAGCCCGACCCGCGAGCAGGCCGCGACCTGTGCCTCGGGACGGACCGTTTTGAGCCACTCCCAGGCAGCGGCGTCCGTCATCAGACCGCGATCCCTGCGCAGGCCGATGACCTCGGCGAAGACAACCGCCCGAATCGGTGCCCCGGAGATCGGTCCCCAGCTCAGGCCAGCCGTGGTGGAGTCGGCCAGAAGGGTCGTTCCGGCCGCGATCGACGACCGAACGTTCTCCGCCGCCGTCACCCGGTAAGTCGCGTCACTCGAGCCGCGACGCTGGCCGATCACGCGGCGAAGCCAGGCCAGCTCGTCCTCGACACGGATCGTCGGGGCCTCGTCGGAGAGGCTCGATAATTCGAGATGCGTGTGGGCGTTCACGAATCCCGGAACAATCGCGACATTGCCCAGGTCGATGTCGGCGGCTCGATCGGCGGCCGGTCCGAGCCATCCGATCCTCGGCCCCTGAATGGTCAGGCAACCGTCCTCAATCGGTGCGCCCTCGACCGGCAGAATATGCCGGGCCCGGACGGTCAGCGTGTCGCGCCTCATCCTGGAGTCATCCCCGATCGGGGTGAGAAGCCTTCGCACATCCCGGCTCGATCGCCTCGAGCGGCCACGAGCCGCCGCCCGCGTCAGCCTCGCCGATCGGGCCCGGCCATCGCTTCCAGAGGAGATACAGCAGCCCGCACGATACCGACGCGCCAAGCGCGACCCAGGCCCCATGATATAGCCCTTCAACCGGGCTCCGATAGATCCAACCGACCCAGGCCGCATCCCCAGCCCGCTCCAGAACAAAACCACGCCCCACACCGATCGCATTGTTCAGGAAGTGGAACGCAATCCCCGGCCAGATGCTCCGCGTTCGGACCGCCATCAGACCCAGCACAATCCCCAGCAATGTCGCATTAAAAAGCTGCTGATACAAACTCATCAGAACGTGCAGAAATCCAAACATTAGCGCGGAAAGCAGGATCGCCGACCGCGTGCGATGCTGCCGCTCCAGTCCCGAGAGGATGAACCCCCGGAACGCGAACTCCTCGCAGATCGCCGGCAAGAGCGCGAAGACCAGGAGCGACGGCCCAAGCTCCATCGACTTCCCCATCATCTGCCCGAGCGCCGCTCGAATCGTCGGGCTGATCGGGAAGAGCCGCTCGACGTACGGTTGCAGCTCGTTGACCAGGGGATTGAGCGTGATCGCCAGCACGATCCCGATCGCCAGGTCGCGAGCACGCGGCCACTTCAGGCGGAGCGTCCGACCGGGCGACGAGGTCAGCACGAGGGTCATCAGCACCGGCGGGATCAGGATGAAGAGCTGCCCCATCGCCACCGCCGAAAGACCCGTCGCGGCGACGGTCAATGTGAGATACTGCAACATGAACCACGAGGCCGACTGAATCACCGCGAAACAGAGTAGAGCCTGGGCTCCGGTGGGGGTCGGCTCGCGATCCCGGTAGAGGTGGCGGAGCCAGATTCCCAGGCTGAACCGCTCGGCCTCTCGGAACAAAACATCCTCACGCTGAAACTGGTCGACGGCCCATCGAAGCGCCACCGCCGCGTAGACAAGCATCGGCAGCAGGACGGGCAGGAAGTAGCGAAACGCGACGTCGTAATTCCCAAGGATCAACGCTCGGAGCAAAAGCGCCACGCCGGTGATCGGCACCAGGCTGTAAAACAGGTCGAGCTCAATCTCCGGCGCCATCGAGAGGAAGACCAGCGGCAGGCTGACGAGATACAGCGGCGTCATGTAATACTGCCCCTCCTTCATGCTCCGCGCCAGCACGGCCATCGCCAGGCTGACGGCGCCGAAGAAGGCCGCCAGGGGAATCAGCAAAACGAGCATCCAGGCCGTCGCCTGAAGCGTCGGAGCCGCCAGGACGTGGGTCGCGGCCGCGCCGGCCGCCCGACGCGCCGCCGGAGTCGGCATCGCCCCGCCCACCTGCTGCGCCATCTGCCAGCCGGTCAGCCCCATGCTCACCAGGTTGAGCACCGCCGTCAAAACGCTCGCCAGAACCACCGTCAGAAACTTGCCGACGACAATCTCCGACCGGCTCGCCGGACTGATCAATAGGGTCTCCATCGTCCCTCGCTCCTTCTCACCGGCGCAAAGGTCGATGGCCGGGTAGAACGCCCCGGTCAACGCCATCACCACCAGCAGGAACGGGAACAACCGGCTCCAGACGCTACTGCCCACCTCGCTCGGCGTCGCCGCGTCCTCCGACCGGATCCGGATCGGCTCGGCGTAACTCGCCGGCTTTTTGTCCCGCTTCAGCCTCGCCTGGACAATCCGATTCCGCCACCGCTCCAGCAGTTCCTTGAGCCGGAGATTGGTGATCTGGCTCGGCTCGTCGACGCTGTTGTACGCCGTCGGAATCTCGACCTCCCCCTCGCCACGAACCCGATCCGCCAGGTCGCGCGGAACAATCATCACCGCGGACGCAGCGCCCCGGTGGATCAGCTCCAGCCGGACCCGCGCATCGCCCCAGGGACCATTCTCCGGCTCCAGCCGGACGACCATCCGACCGGCCTCGGCCTCGGTGTCGAACAGCGAGGCGTCGAACCCGTTGCGCTCCCGGTTCAGCAGAGGAGGGCTCGCCGGCAGATGCTCGGCCCCAACCACCACCACCGTCCTCGGCTTCTGCTCCAGCGCCGCCGCAAACTGCACCGTCGCATACCCGAGCAGCGGATATAGCAGAATCGGCAGCACAAAGATCATGAACAGCGTCCGGCGATCGCGGACCTGGTCGCGGACCTCGCGGCGAAAGATGACAGCGACATTCGACCAGCGCATCGGGTGTCCCGTTCGATAAGTTTTCCAAGCGGGATCAGCTCATCCCGGCGCCGGTCTTTCCGGCCTCGACACGCTCAACCAGGAAGAAGAATAGCTCCTCCAGATCGGGCTGGTCAAACTGTTCGAGAAGCCCGGTGGGCGTCCCCTCGGCCTGAAGCCGGCCCTTGTAGATGATCGCGACCCGCGAGCAAAGTTTTTCCACCTCGTGCATCGAGTGGGTGGAAAAGACGATCGTTTTGCCAAGCTCGCGCAGCTCCAGGATCTTCTGCAAGACCGCCCGCGCCACCAGCACATCGAGACCCGACGTCGGCTCGTCGAAGATCA
>DAHZZC010000849.1 GCA_027435495.1 Planctomycetales bacterium | reverse complement strand
GCGGCCGCGCCGCGGACGATCGATGTCATCGTTCGCGACAGGGTAACGGGCAAGCCGATCGTGGGAGCCAGGGTCCGACCCACGATTAACCTGGAAGAATCGATCCGCCAGACCGATCGAGAAGGGCGATCTCGTATCGTTCTGTTCCGACACGGGCCGACGGAGCGACTCAATCTCGACGTCTGGGCCGAGGGCTACGTTCAGCAGCGGCACTACTTTACCCAGACCGGTTCGCGATATCCGAGGATCCCCGACCACCTGATCGTCGAGTTACTCCCGGGAGAGCAGACGCTCGGCGGGACGGTCCGCGACGAGGAGGGTCGGCCGATCCCGGGGGTAAAGGTCGAGGTCTGGGGCTACCTTGGCGAGAAGAAGCAGAAGGAGGAATTGGCCTACATGGTCGACGCCATGACCGACGATCAGGGCCAATGGCGATGCCGTTGTTTCCGCTCCATGAAGTTCGGTTATCTGTACCTAACGCATCCGGAATACGTCTCGGATGACAACCTTCATCCTCGTGCGCACGGGAGCCCCGATCCGAATGGGCCGGTGCGACCGGACGATCTGCCCTTGCAATCGCTCCTTGATTTCAGCGACGTGCAGATCATGATGCGGGGTGTCACGGTCTCAGGCGAGGTTCGGGACGCTACAAGAAAGCCGATCGAGGGCGCCGAGGTCGAATGGATCGACGCCACAAGGAGGCTGCACTTTCACTTGAAGGTCGCCAGGACGAGCACCGATCGAAATGGGCAATTCCGTTTTGAGCACGTGAGGCCCGGGGGCGTGGTGCTCCAGTTCAGGGCGAGGGGACACGCGCCCGACGTGAAAGTGATCGAGGCCAGGCGGGGCGCCCAGCCGATCGCGATCACCCTGGGAACTGCCCACCGACTGGAAGGTCGTGTCGTCGACACGGCCGGCCGGCCGATCCCCGGGGCGACGGTGAAGGTCGATACGCCACACATACTCCGGACAATGGGCACCCGGCACTTCGAAACCGACGCCGATGGGTGGTTCCGCTGGGAGGATGCCCCCGCGGATGGAATCCTTCTCGACGTGGGATGTCGTGGCTTCGTCGGCGTCTCGGAGAAGGTGGTCCGGGCGGGCGATCACATCGTCGTGACGCTTTCTCGCGCGGTCTCGGTCTCGGGCAAGATCCAGGATGCCCTCACGAAGAAAGCCATCGATCGCGCCGAGGTCGAGGTCGGATTCAACGACCCGAAGACCGGGAAGCTGACGTGGGAGCGGATCAACCGCGTCTTTGCGATGCAGGGTGAATTCCGGGCGGAAGTCGCCGTCGAACGCCTCGCAGAATTCCGGCTCCGCGTCAGGGCAAAAGGTTACGAGCTGGCCGAGTCACGCGTCTTCAAGGCTGGCGAGGTGCAGGTCGAATATGACTTCGCACTGAAATCGACGGGCCAGCCGACTTCCGTCGAGGTCTCGGAGACCGAGTAAGTATACCAAATTATTCCGGAAATCGCGTATAATCGGGTATAATCGACTATGAGACACGATAACTCCCTATAGCTCACTGGTCACCCATGGACCCGATCACGAACCCGTTCTCGCCCGGCGCGGGCTCTCCACCTCCGGAACTGGTCGGACGCGACCCTGTGCTTGACCAATCACGCATCCTGCTGGGGCGGGTGAAGGTGAAGCGTCCCGAGAAGAGCCTTCTGCTGACGGGACTGCGGGGAGTCGGCAAGACGGTTTTGCTCAACGAGATCGAGCGGATGGCGAAGGCAGACGGCTATCGCACCGTCTCGATCGAGGCCCACGAGGACAAGCCGCTGGGCAAGCTGATCGCCCCCTATCTGCGCACGTTGCTCTTCGAGTTGGACCGGATCGCGGGTGCGGGAGACAAGGTCAAGCGGGGGCTGGCTGTCCTGCGGAGCTTCATTGGATCGCTCAAGTTCACCGTGAATGACATGGCCATCGGCCTGGACATCGAGCCCGAGAAGGGGGCGGCCGATAGCGGCGACCTCGAGATCGACCTGCCCAACCTGTTCGTCGCGATTGGTGAGGCGGCCGAGGACCGCAAGAGCGCCGTGGCCCTCTTCATCGACGAGATCCAGTATTTCACCCAGAAGGAACTCGGCTCGCTGATCATGGCGATGCACCGGGTACAGCAGCTCCGGCTCCCGCTGGTCCTCCTCGGCGCGGGCCTGCCCATCCTCCCGGGCCTCGCCGGGGAATCGAAGTCCTATGCCGAGCGGCTGTTCAACTTTCCGGATATCGGGGCCCTCTCGGCGGAGGATGCCGCGAAGGCCCTGCGGGACCCGGCGGAGGCGGCATCCGTCCGGTTCGATCCTGCGGCGCTCGAGGAGATCTATCGACAGACGAAGGGATATCCCTACTTCGTCCAGGAATGGGGCTATCAGGTGTGGAACCTCGCAACGGCCAGCCCGATCACGGAGCGGGTCGTCCTTGATGCGACGTCGGCCGTGATCCGCCGGCTCGATAGGAATTTCTTCCGCGTGCGCTTCGATCGCCTGACCCCGAGCGAGAAGAACTTCCTGCGCGCGATGGCCGCACTCGGACCGGGCGCTCAGCGCACCGGCGACATCGCTGTCAAGCTGGGGGTCAAGGTGACCAGTCTCGGCCCCGTACGATCCAAGCTCATCAAAAATGGGATGATCTACAGCCCGGGGCATGGGGACCTCGAGTTCACCGTGCCCCTGTTCGATGAGTTCATGATCCG
>DAHZZC010000848.1 GCA_027435495.1 Planctomycetales bacterium | reverse complement strand
TGCTCGGCCCTCGACCCGATCTCGACCGCCCGCGTCGAGGATCTGATGGACGATCTGAAGAAGGATTACACCATCGTCATCGTCACACACAACATGCAGCAGGCCCGTCGTGTGAGCGACATGACCGCCTGCCTGATGCTCGACGATTCCTCAACGGAAGGGCATCGGACCGGCATCCTCGCCGAGCTCAGCCCGACCAATCTTCTCTTTACCAACCCCAAGGACAAACGCACCGAGGCCTACATCACCGGTCGGATCGGCTGACGCCTCGGTCCGCCTCACCCTTGTCCCCCTCGGATATTCTCCGTACTCTCGAACCGATGGCCCGTCGGCCCGTAGCCTCCGTCCGCCTGCACCGCTGAGGTCCCCATGCCCGCCTCTTCGCGTCAGCGCTTCTTGATTGGGATCGCGATCGCCGGGTTTCTCGTCGCCACCCTCGACTCGGCCCACGCCGATCAGCCCGGCAAGCCTCGATACCAGGAGCGCTGGGTTTATTGCAGCACGAACCTCCAGGTCGACCGCTCGGTCCAGGAGACCATCGCGCGGATCATTCGCGCGAAAAACGCCGGCTACACCACGATGCTGCTCGCCGATTACAAGCTCCAGATCCTCGACCGCGTCCCCGACTTTTACTTCCGGAACGTCGAGAAGGTGAGGCAGGCGGCCGATCGCGCGGGGATCGAGCTGGTGCCGGCAGTCTTCCCGATCGGATACAGCAACGGGCTTCTGTCACACGACCCAAATCTCGCCGAGGGCCTTCCGGTCGTCGACCAGCCGTTCGTGATCCGCCGTCGAAAGGATGCGCCTGGGCTGGAAGCGGTCCTCGACACGAGCGACTCGCCCCGTCTCCCGAACGGCGACCTGGAAAAGGCACGAGGCGATCGGTTCGAGGGCCTCGCTTTCCAGGACAATCCCGGGGTTGCGACGTTCGCGGATCGCCAGGTCGCCCACCACGGAAAGGTCTCCTGTCGGATCGAGCCGGCCGGGAACGGCCAGCCGCGCGAGTCGACCAACTCCCGGTTGATGGTGCGCGTCCGGGTCCGGCCGAGGACGGCCTACCGCCTATCGTGCTGGGCGCGGACCCAGGATCTTGGGCCCGCCGGTGCTTTTCGGATGCTCGCCCTCGGTTCTGGAGGCCGCCAACTGACCTTCCAGGAAGGTTGGCTCGGTCCGAACGAGGAATGGAAGAAAATCGAGACGGTTTTCAATAGCCTCGACCAGACCGAGGTGAACCTCTACCTGGGCCTCTGGGAGACCGGCCCGGGGAAGCTCTGGCTCGACGAGATTCGGATCGACGAAGTTCCGCTGATCAACGTCCTTCGGCGCCCGGGGTGCCCGATCTCGGTCCGGTCGGTCGACGGCCGGACGACCTATCGCGAAGGGGCGGATTTCGAGCCCGTGGTCGACCGGGCTCTTGGGACCGTCCCATGGGCTGGAGAGTATGAGTTTGACCATCCTGGGGCCCGCGTCCTGATCCGATCGGGATCAAAACTCCGCGAAGGCGACCGGCTCCAGGTGAGCTGGTATCACCCGGTCATCACGGTCGGATCGCAGGTGATGTGCTGCCTGAGCGAGCCGAAGGTCGAGGAACTGCTCCTCGACCAGGCGCGTCGCGTCAACCAGCTTTTCCGGCCGCGCACGTTCTTCATGTCGCACGACGAGATTCGCGTCGCGAATGGGTGCCGGGCGTGCCGCGATCGCGGCCTTACCCCGGGCCAGCTCCTCGCCGAGAACACCAGGCGATGCGTTCGTATCCTCCAATCGGTCAACCCAGGAGCCCGGGTCGTCGTCTGGTCGGACATGTTCGATCCCCACCATAACGCCATCGATCATTACTACCTCGTCAATGGGACGTTGCACGGCTCGTGGGAGGGATTGCCGAAAGACGTGATTGTCGCAAACTGGAACAGGGGCCATGCCCGCGAGAGCCTCCGGTTCTTTGAGCGAAGAGGCCATCGCCAGATCATCGCCGGCTATTACGACGCCGACGACCTCTCGAACTTCCGCGACTGGGATGCAGCAGCGCAGGGCCTCACCCAGGTTCTCGGTTTTATGTACACGACCTGGTCCCATCGGTACGACCAGCTCGAGGCCTATGGCTCGGCGATCGCTGCATCGCGGCGGTAGGGGATCTTGGATTCAGGTCCTCAAGGAGAGATCATGCGGGACGGCCGGTCCAAGATCGATGACTTCATCCAGTCCCAGGCCGAGCGATGGATTGCGATCCGACGTCACCTGCACGCCCATCCGGAACTCAGTCGTGAGGAATTTGAGACGACCGGGTATCTCGCCCAGTTGCTCCGCGAGGCCGGCCTTCGGGTCGAGGTCGCCCCGACCGGCCGCGGGCTGATCGCCGAGCCGGAGGGGCTGGGCGACCTCCCTCGCCTCGCCTTCCGCGCCGATATCGACGCACTTCCCATCCCCGATGCCAAGTCGGTCGCCTATCGCTCCTGTCGAGCGGGCGTGATGCACGCGTGCGGCCACGACGCCCACGCGACCATGGCCGTCGCCGCCGCCCTGGCCCTCCACGAGGCCCGCGACGACTTCAGCCCGCCAATCGCCTGGCGCGCCATTTTCCAGCCCTCCGAGGAGGTCAGCGAGGGCGCCGATGAGATGATCGCGGCCGGGGCCCTCAACTCGGTCCACTCCATCATCGCGCTGCACGTCGATCCCGAACGGACCGTCGGCCGGATCGGATACCGGACCGGTCCCCTGACGGCCGCCTGTCAGGAAATCCGCGTTCTGATCCGGGGCGTCGGTGGACACGCGGCCCGTCCACACCTGGCAATCGACCCCATCGCGGCCGCCTCCCAGTTCGTGACGACGCTCTACCAGGTGATCCCTCGATCCGTCGATGCCCGCGACGCCAGTGTCGTCACCTTCGGCTGCATTCGAGGGGGCGCGGGGCCGAATGTGATCCCCGAGGAGGTCGAGTTACTCGGAACGATCCGAACCCTCAGCGATCGAACCTCCGCGATGGTCGAGGAGCGCATCACCCAGCTCGCCCGGGGATTCTCCACCGCAACCCGATCCGAGATCGAGGTCTCCTTCCATCGCGGGACCGATTCCGTGGTCAATCACCCGGGCGTTACCGCCGCCTGCATCCGGGCCGCCGCCCACGTGGTCGGGGCCGACCACCTTGACGAGATCCCCCTGCCGAGCATGGGCGGCGAAGATTTCTCCGGCTACCTCCGACGAGCCAACGGCTGCCTGCTCCGGCTCGGCATCTCCGCGCTCGATCGACCCCGCCACACCCTCCATTCCCCGCATTTCGACATCGACGAGGCCGCCCTGCCGATTGGAGCCCGTGTCCTCGCGCACAGTACGGTCGTGCTCGCGCGCGAGCACTCGGCGCTCTCCTGAAAATAACGCGGGGATTCCGATTCAGGTCGACTCGTTCATGGTTTCTTCACCATCGAGACATCCCGCCCACATTCCCGACGTTAAAATAGGGATGTGTCGGCCGGATATCGTCTGCATTCCTGAGGCCCACGTTGGATCATGCCGAAGCCCAAGATCCTGCTAATCGAAGATGAGCACTCTCTGGTGGAAGTCCTCTCGTGCAATCTCGAACGCGAGGGATTCGAGGTGCTGGCGGCGTATGACGGTCAGGAGGGGCTGCGACAGGCGCAATTGAAGCTGCCCGACCTGATCGTGCTCGACCTGATGCTCCCGAACAAGCCGGGGCTGGAAGTCTGCCGGGAGCTCCGAATGGGCGCCCGAACCCGCGAGATCCCGATCATCATGGTCACGGCGAAGGCCGAGGAGAGCGACGAACTCGTCGGCTTCGCCACCGGGGCGGATGACTATGTCACCAAGCCCTACAGCATGAAGGTGTTGGTTCAGCGGATCAAGAAAGAACTCCGGCGCAAGCAGATGAAGGAGGACCCCTCAGCCGGTAAGGTGATCGAGAGCCAGGGGATCGTGATCAACCGGCACAGCCATCGTGCCTCATTTCGCGACCAGGAACTCCCCCTGACACCGACAGAGTTCCGGCTGCTGGAGGTTCTCATCCGGCAGGCCGGCCGCGCCTTTACCCGATACGAGCTGATGGATGCCGCGATTGGCGAGGATGCCATCGTCCTGGAGCGAACGATCGACGTCCATATCAAGAGCCTCCGTAAGAAACTCGGCGAGGCCGGCGAGCTTATCGAGACCGTCCGCGGGGTCGGATACCGTTTCCGCGAACCTCGCATGGCAGGCGTCTGAGCTCCTGTCGCCCGTTCGCGTACGGTTCCCCCTGCCGCCCGTGCAGTGGCGCGGGGGGCTCCCGGTCGGGAACCAGCTCAGCCCGGACGACCGCGATGTCGCGAGGCGCGTCAATCCCCAGTCGAACCTGGCCTGACTCCAGCCGGACCACCGTCACACAGATGTCGTCGCCGATGAAGAGCCGTTCCATCAATTTCCGGGTGAGTACCAGCATCAGTTGTTGTCTCCTGCAATCCCTGGGACGGCTCTCTGCGGCACCCGCTTTCTCCCGGGAGGACACTCCCCCAGCCGCCGTGCCGCTACGTGTGTCTCTATAGGACTCTAGATCACGTCTGCGATAACGCCGACCCACCGACCAATTCCGATCCATCGGTCCCCTTCCACCCGGATCAATCCGACCACCTGAGTCTGACCTCCTCGCTCCGATCTCGCGGCCTTTTGCCGTTCCAGTGGCGCAGGGGACGCGCCCGGGCGGTATGATGGGGTGATCGCGGACGACGGGCAAGCGGGCGATCCGCCCCGGCCCGACATCACGAGAACCGGATGGGGCCCCGGCGCCCCCCGATCGTCCGCCTCGAAGTCGATACCGAGGGAACGATGTCTCAAACGCATGCCGCGGTGATCATCATCGGGTCGGGCTCGGCCGGACTGACCGCCGCTCTCTACGCCGCCCGGGCCAACCTGGCCCCCCTCGTTTTCGAGGGCCGAGAGCCGGGCGGACAGCTCACCCTGACCACCGCCGTCGATAACTTCCCGGGATTCCCCGAAGGAATCAACGGTCCCGACCTGATGGACCTCATGCGCAAGCAGGCCCAGCGCTTCGGCGCGGACTGCCGATGGCAGTCGGTCTACGCCGTGGACCTCTCAAGCCGCCCCTTCCGGGTCCGGACGACCGACGATCCGACCGGCGATCCGACCAGCGGCACCCTCACCGACTACACCTGCGATGCCCTGATCGTCGCCACCGGGGCCTCCGCCCGATGGCTCGGGATCGAGGGACCGTTCCGAGGCAACGGCGTCAGCACCTGCGCCACCTGCGACGGACATTTCTACCGAGGCAAGGAGATCGCCGTTGTCGGAGGCGGCGACTCAGCCATCGAGGAAGCCACTTTCCTGACCCGATTTGCCAGCAAGGTGACACTCGTCCACCGTCGGGATTCTCTCCGTGCCTCCAAGATCATGCAGGATCGCGCCTTCGCGAATCCCAAGGTGGAATACGCCTGGAACTCCGTCGTCGACTCGATCGAAGGAGAACTGGAGGCCGGACATCAGGTCCTCACGAAGGTGAAGCTCCGTTCCACCGTCGACGACTCGATCCGCGACCTCAAGATCGACGGCCTCTTTCTGGCGATCGGCCACGTGCCCAACACCGCCATCTTCGGCGGTCAGCTTGCCACGACTCCCGAAGGTTACCTGCTCACTCGGACCGCCCTCGCCTGGAAAGATCTCGCCGAGTTCTCCCATTTCCTCGATCGGATGCCCAACTACGGGACGGCCACCTCCGTCGAGGGCGTTTTCGGCTGCGGCGATGTGGTCGATACCCACTATCGCCAGGCCATCACTGCCGCCGGCTCCGGTTGCGCAGCCGCGATCGACTGCGAGAAATGGCTCGAATTGACCGGCAAAGGCATACACTGAGACATCGATGCATTTGTGCGATCGGCTGGTTTCGGGAAGGCGAGGCTCCGCCTGAGCCGAGCACTCCGGCCCGGTGATCACTTCGCCTTCTCGAGGTGATTCGGAGACGATCACCGATCGCAGGAACCGGACCGCACCGGGACCACGCAATGGTGCGTCTGGCGGTGCAGTTCGGTGTCCGGATCACCCAAGTCCGACAATCCCCCTGAACTTTCGGGGGATCCTCGCTACAATAAGAAGACAATGATCCGCGAAGGGCGCGAGCCGTCCGGCGTCGGGCCGTCGGGATGACGCCGCCTTCCCCCGAAGCTGCCAATTGGTGAGATCGCATGGAGAATCGACCTCCGCAACAGGAGACGCCGCGCCGACCCCCGGGCACGGGACGCAAGCCGAACGGGGCGGCCGGACCGCCGACCCCGCCCTGGCTCTGGCTGATTGTCATCGGGATGATGGCCCTCATCTTCTGGCAGTTGGTCCCGAGAACCGAGATCGAGGTCCCGTACTATCCCTGGTTCACCCAGGAAGTGGACCAGGGGAACGTCAAGTCGATCCTCGTGGATGGCAACTCAATCCACGGCGAACTGGTCAAGGCCCGCGATTACAGCCCGCCTTCCGGTTCGACTCAGAAGGTAAACCGGTTCGTCACCTACGTCCCCTCGGAACTGATGATCCAGACGGTGGTCGACCGGATTCGAGAGAAGTCGGCCCACCCCGACCCAACGAACGTGGCGAACGAGGCTCCGACCGAACACAACGAGGCCGCCAGCAAGACCGAGCCGCCTCTCCGCATCCTTGGGACAGCTCCCAACCAGGCTGGTGGCCTGGCCTGGGTGGTGATGGTCCTGCTTCCCAGCGTCTTCCTCCTGGGTCTGATGTGGTTGATGGTCCGCCGGGCTCGTGATCAGTTCGACGGCGGCATCCTGGGGAGCTTCGTCAAGAGCCCCGCGAAGCGGCACGACAAGTCGAAGCAGCGTACGACCTTCGATGAGGTCGCGGGCCTCGAGAACGCCAAGGGCGAGCTCCAGGAGATCGTCGAGTTCCTCAAAACCCCCGAGAAATTCCAGCGGCTCGGCGGACGCATCCCCAAGGGTGTCCTTCTGATCGGCCCTCCCGGCTCGGGTAAGACCTTGCTGGCTCGTGCCGTCGCCGGTGAGGCGGGCGTGCCTTTCTACTCGATCTCGGGTTCCGAATTTATCCAGATGTTCGTCGGCGTTGGTGCCAGCCGCGTCCGCGACATGTTCAAGACGGCGAAGGATAACAGCCCCTGCATCCTTTTCATCGATGAAATCGACGCTGTCGGTCGAATCCGTGGCGCCGGTCTCGGCGGCGGCCACGACGAGCGCGAGCAGACGCTCAACCAGATTCTCACGGAGATGGACGGATTCTCGCCCAGCGAGAGCGTGATCGTCCTCGCGGCAACCAACCGTCCCGACGTCCTTGACCCGGCTCTCTTGCGCCCGGGCCGGTTCGACCGCCACGTCACCGTTGACCGTCCGACCCGCCGGGGCCGGCTGGAGATCCTCAAGGTTCATAGCCGGAATGTGCCACTCGCGGCCGACGTCGACCTTGAAAAGATCGCCCGGAGCACCGTCGGCATGAGCGGGGCCGACCTCGCCAATCTCGTCAACGAGGCCGCGCTGCTGGCGACCCGTGAGAACAAGTCGGCCGTCGACAACAAGGATCTCGACTCCGCCCTCGACAAGGTTATCCTGGGGGCCAAGCGCGAGGACGTCATCACCGCCCGGGACAAACGCGTGACCGCCTTCCACGAGGCCGGCCATGCCCTCGTCGGCTGGCTGACGGCCAAGTCCGACCCGGTCCACAAGGTCACGATCATCCCCCGAGGCCGGGCGCTGGGGGTTACCCAGTACCTCCCGGAAGAGGACCGGTTCAACTACACGCTGAGCCAGATCCTCGCCAAGCTCGACTCCATTCTCGGCGGCCGCGCCGCTGAGCGGCTCGTCTTCGGTGAGTTGAGCGTCGGAGCCGCCGAGGATCTCAAGCAGGCCACCCGACTCTCCCGGCTGATGGTCACGCAGTTCGGCATGAGCGAGCGCGTCGGCCCGGTTTTCTTCCGCGCCTCCGAGGAACATCCCTTCCTCGGCAGGGAGATGGCCGAGCTCCGCGACCACTCCGAGCACACCGCCCAGGTGATCGACGAGGAGGTTGCTCGCATCCTCCGCGAGTCCGATGAGCGAGCCTATCGACTCCTCGAGCGCCGACGCGACGACCTGGAACGGATCGCCGAGGCTCTCATCGAGCGCGAGATCCTCACCGAGAGTGAGCTGGAAGAGCTCGTCGGCAAGCGTGTCATCGATGAGGAGGATCTGGCCGACTCTCCGCCTCGCGCCGATGACCCTGTCGTCGCTTCGATCGACAATCCCTCCTGAAGTCGCGAAGCCCGCGCCCCGGCCTGCGGGGTGCGGGCCGGCGGCCTTGAGGCTCTCTCGCCGAAATCCCTGATGATGGGCGATCACAAGCACAAGCAGTGGCCCTCTCCCGGAGCCCGAAGCCCGTGTCTGTCCCTCACCTGGACCATTCGCCCGTTGTCTGTGCGGGCCTCGTGGTGGCCGATCACGTCACAACACCGCTCGACCATCTTCCCCGGCCCGGAGAACTGGTCGCAGCCGACGACCTGGTCCTGAACATTGGCGGGGGCGCGGCGAACACGGCCGTCGACCTGGCGAGACTCGGCGTCCGATCGACGATCTGCGCCCGCGTTGGTGACGACTTCTTCGGCCGGTTCGCGACGGAGACGCTCCGATCCCGTGGGGTCGACGATTCAGGTCTGAAGGTCGATCCCTCCCGGCCGACGAGTCAGACGCTGATCGTCAACGTTCGGGGCGAGGACCGAAGGTTCATCCACGCTTACGGGGCCAATCGCGGGTTCGTGGCCGAGGACCTCGACGCCGTCCTGACCCGAAATCCTCGTGTGCTGCACATCGGCTATTTCCTGATCCTGCCCAA
>DAHZZC010000847.1 GCA_027435495.1 Planctomycetales bacterium | reverse complement strand
GCTCGACATCGCCGGCGGCAGCCAGATTCCCCGTCCCGGCGCCGTCGCCGCCGAGACGGCCCGCATCCTGACTGAACTCCGGAAGAGTTGGCACGGCGTGGAGCGGTTGCTCCTGGCCTACGACGGCAGTCCCCTGAGCTCGGATTTCCTGGAGACAGTCCTCAGCTTCCTCGACCCGGCGATCTCGGTAACACTCATCGACGTTGTCGAACCAGAGGCCCGCGAAGACGGGATCGATCCGGTGGGGACGGCTCAGGATCTGATCGAGCAAGCCGTCGAGCGCGCGAATGAACTCGGTCGATCGGTCGATCGGCTGATCGCCCGCGGCGAAGCCGGGCCCGAGATCGTCCGGGCCGCCGTCGAGGGAAAGTTCGACGCGATCTTTATGAGTCTCCGAGGCGCTTACCGACGCGGCGACACAACCGCCTTCGCCTCAAACACGCGATATGTCCTGGAAAACGCCCCTTGCCGGGTGATCCTCGGATTTGCCCCCAAGTCGATTCCCACGCCAACCGCGAACGGAGAAAAAGAAAAGCCGTAACCACGAAATAACACGGAGGGCACGAAAGGAGATGGATCCGGGGCCGGTTCTACCATGCCCGTATACCCCGTGACCACGGAAACTCACAGAGCCAGCGAAACAAGCCGGACTTCCTCGCAAAGGTTTTTCCTGACATGAAAATCAGGGATTCCTTGCCTACCTTCGCAGATTCTGACGAACCGATTTCTGCTTTTCATTCTTGAATCTGTCTTTTTGAAGAGTCAATTCTTACCCCTCCCTTTCGTATCCTCGGTGTGTTTCGGGGCTACTGCCTTCCATATTGTCATCCGCGAGGAGCCGGCGGAGGGTCCGGCCCCACTTGCGCGGGAGCTTGTTCCGGCCAAACTCGGAGAGGCGGGGAACGAACTGGTTCCAGGTCAGGACGGTCAGGCAGTTCGAATCCTGAAGGATGGCGACCATCACCCGTGCCCGGAACATGGCCAGCACGGCGACGGCGCCGTTCTCGGGGTTCCGACCAAGTCTCCGGGTGCGAGAGAGGGCCCGGCGCAGCTCGTCGGGTGCGGCCTCGGGCTCGGCCCCGAACCGTTCGATGAACCGTTCGAGGGCGTGTCGCGAGAGCCGCACGGCGCTGTAATCGCGCTGGCCGGGCGGAGGATTGGTCATTCGGCCTTGCCGGTGGCCGCCCAGGTAACTCCACGGACCAGCCACTTCTGATACTCAGGATCGGACATCGCCTTCACGTCGTGTCCGAGGACATCCTCGAAGACGCGTCCCATGCCGTAGTGGTTCACCCAGATCACCGGTTCGTCCTTCCCGGTGCCCTTGGGCTTGTTGGGGTCGGAGTAGGCGGTCGCCAGCACGACGCTCCCCGGCGTTAGCATCGAGTTCTGGTAGAGCTCGTCCACCTCGTGATCGAACTTCGCCGAAAGTCCCTCCGAAATCGGGTGCTTCGCATCGGTCTTCTTCACCGTGAAGGCATGCGCGGGGCCGTGGAAGCCCTGGGACCGCCAGCCGCCCGCGACGGCCTTCTCGAACTCCACCCAGTTCGGTCGGGCGAAGGCGGCCGATCCGTAATGATAGCCGACCACTCCCTTGCCCCCGCGGACGGCCTTCAGGAAGGCCTCCTTGTTGGCCTCCGACCAGACCGTATCGGACGGCGCTTTCGGGGTCTCGCGATAGTTGAGGATCAGGACGTCGTACTTCGCGAGGTTCTCGTCGGTGAGGTCCTTCGAGGGTGTCTCGGTGATGTCGACGTGGATCTTGCCGTCTTTCTCGAGGATCTGCTTCAATTCGGCGGAGGTTTCCCGCCACTTGTGGGCCGAGACATTGTCGCCCGTGATGACGAGGGCCTGGATCGGGTGCGACGACTGAGGCCGGGCCGCGGTGGGCGTCGGTTCGGTGCCGAGGATCTCGTCAAGCGCGACCGGGCCGAACGTCGGGACGGCCATGTCCATACTGTCCACAAGGTTGCAATACGGGTCGTAGCCGTATCCGTACCAGAGCATGGCTCCGGCGGGAACCTTGCCGGCCAGTTTGAGGACGACCGTATCCCTCGCCCCGCCGACTGCGGCCTCGAAGAGGATCGGCAGCTCGGTCCCGTCAGACTTCCGGATCGAGAACCCGGCGATGTGCCGGTCGGGTCGCAGGCCGAATTTCGGCGATTCGGACTCGCTGGAGGCCGCGGGCGGGCCTCCCATCATCCCCATCATCGCGGGGGAGCCCGCCTGCGGGACATTCGAGGATCCGCCTATCATCATCTGGTCGATTCGACGCATCATCGCCTGGCCATTCGACGAGGTGATGTTCCTGTTCACCCCCTTGAACCGGACGACCAGAGTGTTGTTGGGGCCCTTCGAAACGCTGTCGAGTGTCGGGGTCGTCGCGCCGACCTGGCCGAACAGTTCGCGCTCGGCGATCCTCGCCAGTCGGAGACCGGCGCGTTTGTGTCCCTGAGTCCCGACGTGGATCGGATCGTCAAGTTCGAGATCGATCACCGAGACGACGGCCGTGTTCGGAACCCGCTCGGGAAGCCGGCGCTGGGCTTCCTGGACGGTGTTCCAGCTCTTCGGGTCGCCGGCATGGACGAACCGGCCGATCTGGACGAAGTAGAACGGCAACTCGGGCTGGCCGAAGTCCGATCGAACGGCCTCGATGAAATTGGCGAACTTGTGGCCGTACTGCTCAGCGGCGCCGGGGTGGGCATCACTTTCACCCTGATACCAGAGGAGCCCGCGTACCTTCCCACCGGCCAGCTCGAACTGGCGCAACATCGACCCATAGAGGCTTCGCCCGCCCTGATCCTTCTTCGAGGGGTCCCACTGGTCCATACTGGTCCCGCCGTGGGCACAGATCACCAGACCGATCGGGACGCCGGTTGCGTCGGTGAGAGCCGAGGCAAAGGGAAGGCCCAGTCCTGCCCCTCTTCGCCGGGTCTGGTGAGTGCGGGCTGCCCGAGCCTCCCGGGTCTTCGGGTCGCCCGAGTGAACCGGGTCGGGCGAATCGAGGAGCCAGTGGAGCGGCTCCTCCGCAGGCTTCCAACGGCCGTCCATTCCGAGCATCATGACCCGAGGATGCGGCGGTGCGACGTCGATCAGATTGCCGACGCCTTCCATGTTCGACTGTCCGGACAGAACCCAGAGGTCGCCGACGTAGACGTCGTTCACGTTGAGGTTCTCGATGCCGCGCCCCTGCGTCTGGACCTGTGCGCTGATCGTGTACGGCCCACCGGTCGGCACGCCGACGATCTTGCCGTCCAGGAATCGGACGGTCGACAGCGGTGCGTTGCCGCCCGAGATCGTGACGTCCATCAGCTTCTGGCCGTCCTTCGCTCCTTCGAGGACGACGGGTATCTCGGCCAGACCGTTGGTCTCGCGCTGGTAGACCCGCGAGGCCGAGGGCTCGGCGAGCTTCAGCGTTGGCGGTGTCGGTGGAGCGCCAGGCTGGGCTGTCGCCGGCGAACCGACCGAGGCGATCGCCAGGGCGGCGAGGATCGCGAGATGGTAGGGCAAGTATCGAAACCTTGGCATGGCGGGCGCATCTCCCTGGTTGAAGATCCGAGGGGTGGTGTCTCGTCGAAGAGCGATCCTACACCGCGCGCCGGGGCGACGGAAGGGCCTCGCGCGGGCCCGCCACGCCCCGATCATCGGGTGAAGTGAAGCGTCTCTCACTTCTTTCCGAGGACGGCCTCGGCAGCCTTTCGGAAGGCTGTCTTTGATCTTGCCGCTCCTGGCCCTGCGCCAACGGACGGTACCATGTCTACGGTGATGGGCCCGCGCTCTGGGTTGAACTCCGCTGGAAATGGTTCCGAGAAGCCTCGCGGGACTCAAGTTGGATCGGATGCCGGAACGTCCGATCGGATCGGGGACTCATTGGTCCGGGGCGTCGGCATCCCGAGCGCGAGAGCTCCTCCGATCGCGATCCCTACGAGCATTCGAGCAGCCAGTCGCGAGGCGGCCGTGGTGGAGAGGGGCTCGCCGGTCTCGGCGAGGGGAAAAGCCACCGCGCCAATCAGGTCGAAGGCCACCGTCCCGGTCACTGCACCCATGAGCCCGGCCAGCGCGGAGGCGACAAGAGACCTCGCGTCGCGACGGCCGATCCCGATTGCGAAAGCAAGACCGGCCACCGCGCCGCCGAGGCCCCAGACGATCCCATGCATCGCCATCGCGAGCAGGAATTCGGCGTCTGGATAGGCGGATCGGGCCGCGAAGAAGATCGGGACCACCACGAGTGTGGCTCCTCCTGCAATGCCGGCGCCGAGGACCAGGCCCGCGGTCCCTCCCGTCGCTGCGAGGAGGATCGATCGGCGAGAGAGGCCGCCCATTATCCCGAGCATGAGGCCGAGCGCGCCGCCCAGACCAGCGAAGGCCAGTGCGGCATTCTTGCTCTCGGCGACATCCTGCGTGGCCGCTGTCGCGGCCACGACGACCTGACCCATCGTCGGGATCTCCTTCGACTCGGCCGGGATCGTCTGGTAGACCGCCTCGCCAAAGCCGAAGGCCAGGAGGCCCGCGATCAGGCCGCCCATCGCCGAGAGCAGCCGCGCCGGGCTAAAGCGAGTCCCTCGTGAGCGGCACGATTGCCTCAACTCGTCGCCCAAGTTCCCCTCCTTTATCGATGGAAGGCCCTGGAGATCGGGCGAACGTCGGCATCACCCTCGCGGAGGTGATAGGCCCGATCCACGGCCAGGCTGCGATGGTGATCCACCCGACCCGATGGCCACTTCACTTCCAGCACTTCGATTCGATCGGCCTCGATTCCAAAGTGGATTCGAGGATCCGAGGCCGACTCGAAGCTTCCCCCGCCATAGCGCCAGGCCCGTTGCCGACGACCTCCGGCCGTGATCGTGACCACGGCTCCGACCGCGTCCCGATTCGACTGGGTTCCCTCCAGGGCGAAGGTCGCGAAGTGGCCGCCGGACGACTCGTTGTGGAGGTACGCGAGCGGGTCCTTTTGCGCCACGATCAGGACGTCCACTCGCCCATCGTCGTCGAGGTCGCCGACGGCCAGCCCGCGCGCGACGCGAGGGACGGTCCAGGCTGGCCCAACCTTCGCTGAGACGTCCTTCAACTGGCCCCCTTCACTACCAAGGAGGAGGCTGGCCGGCATGGCGTAAGGAT
>DAHZZC010000846.1 GCA_027435495.1 Planctomycetales bacterium | reverse complement strand
ACTCGTAATGCCCCGACAGGTCCATCAACAGCTTCTCGTTCACGGTCGTCCCCGTTATCGGGTTCCTGACGGTGAAGCGGACGCCACGCCTGGCTTGCGCCCTCAAGAGGCGCCAGCTCAGTCTCGTGTGGTGATAGTAGTCATGCGCCGCCATCAGATCGGCCTGAATCCGATTCGAGAGGTCCTGGATCTCGACGCCGAGCGACACGACCAGCACCTCGCCTTCAAGGGATGTCGTCCAGGGCCGCCTGGATCCGCGCCGCGTCTATATATCGGCTGAAGTTGATGGTCGTCGTCTCGGGCTCATCATCGATCGAGATGGCCCAGGGGTCTACCCAGTAGGAGATCCCCGCTCGATCGAGTCGCCTGCAGACCTCTTCAACCTGACTCAAGGGAAGGTCGATGTAAGGCGCCGCGTCAGGTAAGGCCGAGACGCAGAGCCGTTCTCCGTTGGATGTGTCTATCATCCTCTCCATCCCTCCTCCGGACTGATCATCCCGTCGAATCGCCGCATCCATTTTCCCCCCAACCCCCACGCCAGGCAATCGGGATTCGTTGGGAATCCATGACATGATGAGCGCGGGCAGCCTCTCCAAGTTAGGAGACTTTCCCCCGACCAGCAACCGGGGCATAATACTTCGACCGCGACATCGCCCCCCCGGTTCGCGGTCGCGATCCTTGCTGCTCACCGCAACGCATCCGTCCCGGAGACAGGCCGCCCATCATGAGTCGCTTCATCCGGTCCGCGGTTTGTCTCGTCGTCGCGGTAATCGGGGGATCCGACCGCTCCCGCGCCGGCGATTACAGCTACTTCCACGAGAACGTCATGGGGACCTCGCTCGAGCTGCGCGTCCGCGCGGTTGACGAGGCCGCGGCGCGCCGGGCCGAGGGGGTTGTCCTCGACCGGATCGATCGCCTCTCGGCGATCCTCAGCGGGTACGACCCGACCAGCGAATTCCGGCGATGGCACGAGGGCCCGCGCAGACCCTCCGTGGTCTCGCCCGAGTTGTTCGATGTCCTGCGGGCGTCGGACGAGTGGCGTCAACGGACCGGCGGCGCCTTCGATCCGAGGGTCGGCGCGCTCTCTCGACTCTGGGCCGAATCGGCCCGGCGCGGGCGCCTTCCGACTTCGGGCGAGCGGGCCCGCGCCCGATCGGCGATCGACGAACCGGCCTGGCGGCTCGACCCGCACTCGCGAACGGCCGAGCGCCTCTCGGATGCCTCGATCACCCTCGACGGGATCGCCAAGGGATATATTGTCGGCCGGGCCTGCGATGCCGCGATGGCCGAGGTTCCGGGCATCTCCGGCGTTTTGCTCAACGTCGGTGGCGACCTCCGCGTCCGGGGCGAGATCGGTGGGACGATTGGGATTGCCGCACCCTGGGCGGATTCCGAATCCTCCGAGCCGCTGACGTTCATCGACGTCAAGAATCGCTCCGTCTCCACCAGCGGGAACTCCCAGCGCGGGTTCCGGATCGGCGGCCACTGGTTCTCGCACATCCTTGATCCCAGGACCGGCCGACCCGTCGATCGCGTGACCGAGGCTGTGGTGATCGCCGACCGTGGGATCGACGCGGATGCCCTCGCCACCGCGCTCAACGTTCTCGGGCCCGAGGAAGCGCGCCGGCTTGCGGGGTCGATTCCCGGCGTCGAGTTCCTTGTCGTCGAGAACGACGGAACGACCACCCGGAGCCCCGGCTGGCACCGATACGAGCGCGCCACTCCCACGCTGCTGGCCTCGGCCGACGATTCGGGCAAGGAGAAGGGCCAGGGGAGCGTCGCAGAGAACCCTGCCGATGGCAAGCCCTGGAATCCCGATTTTGAGATGGTGGTCCACTATGAGGTCAACCGTCCCGATGGCGGAGGGCGGTATCGTCGGCCATACGTGGTCGTCTGGGTCGAGGA
>DAHZZC010000845.1 GCA_027435495.1 Planctomycetales bacterium | reverse complement strand
GCCACCGGCGAGGCCACTGCGAACTGCGGTTGGGGCGAGGACGGCTCGACCCTCTTCATCACAGCCGATATGTACATCGGCCGCGTCCGGCTGACCACAAAGGGGAAGGACTTCTGATCGGGGCAGGATCGCCCGCCGTCGACCCGCACGCCCAAAAAACGGAGGCTGCCGAGATGAGCGACCAGAAGGAAAAACCGAAAACCTACACCGACGAGGAAGTCTCGGCCAAAATCCGCGAACATGGCCTCTCCGAATGGTATCTCGAGGACGGCTGGCTCCGGCGGAAATTCAGCACCGACGGCTGGCCGACCACATTGATGCTCGTCAACGCGATCGGCTTCCTCTGCGAGGCCGCCTACCACCACGCCGACCTCTCCGTGACCTGGGCGAAGGTCTGGGTGAAGCTCAAGACACACTCCGCCGGAGGAATCACCGACCTCGATTTCGCCCTCGCCCGGGAAATCGAAGACCTGGCCCTCTGGCGTCCCGATCCCGGCGGTCCACTCGAAGGAACGCCCAACCCGTTCGTCAAACGCCCCTGAGCTGGTGAGTCGGCCGAATGCCGAATCGAGGAATCACTCGCCCTTGACACCCGCAAGCTCCCGCTCTACTCTAACTCTGGTCGCCATCTGGCTCCATGCGCCCTATTCGGTGACGCCCGCCACCTTAGCTCAGTTGGTAGAGCGCAGCTTTCGTAAAGCTGAAGTCCAGGGTTCGAGTCCCTGAGGTGGCTCTCCCACCACCAGGCCGCAGTCCCTCGCCGGGTCTGCGGCCTTTTTTTGTTTCGATGGTCCCTTCCCCTCGGCGCATTTGCTCTCGACCGAACAGTCCTCCGCCAAAGATCCTCCAACCCACGATGCGCAGCCCACCCAGAACGCGGAAGACCCTTATCCCGGAAATTTCGCCGGAACGCCCTTGAAGCCTGGGTAGGGACCTGCCTATGTTGTTGAAGACTCGTAACGAATTCCTCAGGGATGGGTTCGTCTCCAAGGACGGTAGACATCGTCCGCGACCCTCCCGGCGCAGCCCGCCGGAATCTTGTTCCAGAGCGGCCCGCACCTTCTGGTCGCGCGGTCGACCGGCCTCGAAGGATCGTGCCGGATCGTGTTGGCGGTTCTTGAAACCGAGAGAATCGACCGGAGCGTCGGGCTCGTGAAAGCCCGAATCTGTGCGGCGGACTTTCAGGCCGGTGCCTCGAATCGTGCGAAGGCGTCCGGCGATCCACAGGCAGGTATAGCCATCCTCCCACGGAATCCAAACTCCTGAACCGGACTCCCCCACGGCTCCCAATCGTTCGCGCCTCGCGGCTCGAGCGAGGATTCGGCTGTCTCACCCGGCCCGCCAGGCATCCCACCTTCATCCGGCGTCGAACTTGCACAGAAAGATGCCCGGCAGTCCGAGAACTTCTTCAGTCAGATTCGTAACGAACGATGGCTTGATACATTCAATCATGAAGGTATGAGTTTTCGGAATTCTGGTATTTGAATGGCACGGGGAAGGGCCCGAACCATTTTCGGCCCGCGCGATGTAAGCCGTCGTCGACCCAGCAGTCGGCGGCGAGGAAAGTCGAGGGCCTGCGACGTTGGGCATCGGCCCCCGGAAGGAGACCGCGATGGCGAGCGAGGATCAGGGGCGTTACAAGGTGGTTGTGAATCCGGAAGGGCAGTATTCGATCTGGTTCGCCGAACGCGAGAACCCGCCGGGCTGGGAGGACGCGGGCCGAGAAGGCCCCAGAGAGGAATGCCTGGCGTACGTTGAGGAGGTCTGGACGGACATGCGACCGCTCAGCCTCAAAAAGCGGATGGAAGAGGCGAAGTGATCTCATGGATCGACCACCAGACGCGACGATCGACGGCGCGGAGAGCCTGGTCTCGCTCCTGCGGCGATCCGCGGCCGAGGACCCAGGAGCTGAGCTCTTTTCCTTCCTTCCCGAAGGAGAGCCCACCAGCGCTCTCGCAATGTCCCGCGGCGACCTGGATCGGCGTGCCCGAGAACTGGCCGCCCGGCTCCAGACCCGGGGGCTTGCCGGCGAGCGGGCGCTGCTGGTCTATCCACCCGGGCTGGATTTCCTCGCCGCGTTCTTCGGCTGCCTCTATGCCGGGGTGGTGGCCGTACCCGCCTATCCGCCGCGTCCCAACCGGCCGATGACCCGCCTGAGCTCCATAATCGACGATGCCCGACCCGCCGTCGTCCTGGCCTGTGAGTCGCTCCGAAAAGACTCGACCCGATGGTCCGCCGGCAT
>DAHZZC010000844.1 GCA_027435495.1 Planctomycetales bacterium | reverse complement strand
TGAGGGCGGAATTCGGGCCTATGGCGAGAACGTCGGCGTCTATGCCTCCTCGGTCGACGGAAACCAGGGCGGCGGGATTCAGGTCGGTGGGGTCTTCGGGTCCGCCGCACCGAATCTCAACGTCGTTCTCAGCACCATCTCCGGCAATACCTCGACGAGCAACGGCGCCGGGATTCTTTCGACGAACGGCCCCAATGTCACGGTCATCGGCAGTCTGATCCGCGGCAACGTCGCGTCCTATCCGGGCGGGACGACCTACGGCGGCGGGATCGCGATGGAGGATTTCCTCCTCACCGCGCCGAGTCCGGGGACCGACACGCTCACAATCGTCGGCAGCACTCTCTCGAAGAACCAGGCTGGCGACGGCGGAGCCGTCTACGCCGGGCCCTACGCCAATCTCTCGGTGAAGGGCAGTCTCTTCGAAGGCAATACCGCCAACGGGACCGGCTCGGCTGAGGGAGGAGCGATGGACCTCTCCGGCCTGGCGCAGGGAACGATCGCGAACTCGTTCTTCAAGGGCAACGAGGCCATCGGAAGCGCGCCGGGAGGTCTGGCCGCCGGTGGTGCGATCGCGTTGAGCGGAACCGCCTTCGCGCCTCTGGCCCCCGCCCTGACGATCCAGGGCTCTCTCTTCACCCAGAACGAGTCCCTGGGGGGCTCGGCCGGCGGAGCCGCCTCGGGCGGCGCGATCGCCATTCAGGCCGACTCGATCACGATCACGGCCAGCCTGTTGACCGGCAACTCCGCAGTCGGCGGCGTCGGGAGCGGCTCGGCCGCCGGAGGAGCCGGACAGGGTGGCGCCGTGGCCCTCTCGGGCGGATCGGCCAGCTTCAAGAGCGACTGGATCACCGGGAATTCGGCGATCGGCGGTACACCGAGCGGTCCGGGAAACGGTGGCGGGGTCTTCGTCTCCACCGGGACCCTCACGCTCACGAATACCCTGGTTGTCGGCAACAAGGCAACGACGACCGCTAATAACATCGACAGCCCGACCATGGTCCGGTAAACCATCCAGGGGGCTGGGCTCCGCTCATCCACCAGGGGTGGGCGGAGTCCTCGATCGATCCGGAAGCGGTTGGATCAGACGGCGCCCTGGAAGTATTCCAGCGATCGCCTCAGGCCCTCGGAGCGATCGACCTTTGGCTCCCAGCCGAGAAGTTCTCGGGCGCGGGTGATGTCGGGCTTCCGTCGCCGGGGATCATCCTGCGGGAGATCCTCGTAGATGATCTGGCTTTTCGTTCCGGCGACGAGGGCGATGATTTCCTGGGCGAGTTGAAGAACGGTGATCTCGGAGGGGTTGCCGATGTTAACCGGCTCGGAAAAGTCGGCGTGGAGCAGGCGGAAGATCCCCTCGACGAGGTCGTCCACATAACAGAAGCTGCGGGTCTGCTGGCCCTCGCCGTAGACGGTGATCGGTTCGCCCCTCAGGGCCTGTCGCATGAAGTTGGGCAGGACCCGGCCGTCGTTGAGCCGCATCCTCGGGCCGTAGGTGTTGAAGATCCGGACGATCCGCGTCTTGACACCGTGATAGCGGTGATAGGCCATCGTGATCGCCTCGGCAAACCGTTTGGCCTCGTCGTAGCAGCCGCGGGGGCCGATCGGATTGACGTGGCCCCAGTAATCCTCACGCTGGGGGTGGACCTCGGGGTCGCCGTAGACCTCCGACGTGCTCGCCAGCAGAAACCGGGCATCTTTGGCCTTGGCCAGCCCGAGCGCGTTGTGGGTGCCGAGCGAGCCGACCTTGAGGGTCGGGATCGGGTGCGCCAGGTAATCGACCGGGCTGGCCGGACTGGCGAAGTGCAGGACGTTGTCGACCGACCCCTCCAGTTCGATCGGCTCAGAAATGTTGTGCTCGATGAATCGGAAACGAGGGTGATCGGCAAGGTGCTCGATGTTGCGGCGAGTTCCGGTCAGAAGGTTGTCGACGCAGAGGACCTCGTCCCCCTCGGCCAGAAACCGCTCGCAGAGGTGCGACCCA
>DAHZZC010000843.1 GCA_027435495.1 Planctomycetales bacterium | reverse complement strand
TGCTCCTCGAGGTCGCGGAACGCCGGCTCGCCCGACTCGGCGAAAAGGTCGCGGATCGCCCGGCCCGATCGGGCCTCGATCACGCGATCGCAATCCACGAACGCTCGGCCAAGCCGCTCGGCGACGATCCGACCGACGGTCGACTTTCCGGTCCCTCGGTATCCGATCAGGACGATGCCCCGGCCCATCACGCGTCCTTCAACGGCGAGAGCCGGCGGCGGAGTGCTTCTCGCATGACATCGAGGGGCGCGTCCTGCCCGGTGTAGAGCTTGAACTGGAGAGCGGCCTGGCGGACGAACATGTCCGCGCCGGAGATGCCCTTGCAGCCGCGCTCGCGGGCCAGCTTCAGCAGCATCGTGTTCTCGGGATGGTAAATGGTGTCGAAGACAACCAGGTTCGGCCGGCTGAAGGTCCCCGGCGGCATCGGCGTGTCATCGACGTTCGGGTGCATCCCGACCGGAGTACAGTTGATGATCACGTCGGTGACCGTGCTGGATCGCGAGGCCCAGGTGATCGCCCGGGCGCCGACCTCTTCGGCGAGCGTGTTGGCTCGCTCGTCGTGTCGGTTGGTGATGGTCACGTTCGCTCCGCGGCGGACCATACCGAAGGCGATCGACCGGGCGACGCCACCGGCTCCCAGGATCATCACGTGCTTTTCATAGACGGGGCTGGTCGCCTCCTCGCTCGCCCGGCCGCCCATGGCTTCTTCGAGCGAATCCATGGCGGCCCGATAATCGGTATTGTACCCGACTCGCTTGCCGTCGGGCTCGATGATGACGGTATTGCAGGAGTTCGTCCGCTCGACCGCGCCCTCCTTTTGCTGGAGGAGCGGGACAATGGCTTCCTTGTGAGGGATGGTGAGGCTGCACCCCTTGATCCCGAGCCACTTGAGTTCCTCGAAGAAGGAGGGCAACTGCCCATCGGGGACGAGGAACGGAACCATGACCTTGTTCAGCCCAAGGTGGGCGAAGGCGGCGTTGTGGATGGTCGGGCTGAGGCTATGCTCGATTGGGTCGCCGAGGACGCCGAAGATCTCGGTCGAGGCGTTGATCCGGTTATACGCGAGGTCCCGTTTGAGGACGGAATACGGCTGCATCCCGGGGGCGAAGGTGCGCTCGGGGTTGAAGCCGGCGAAGGTAAAGGGGGCCCCGAACTTCGCCCCGAGGATCCGGGTAAAGACGCCGATCTCGCCCATCGCGATCGGGATCATCGGGACCCTGGAGACGGTCGCCAGGTGGAGCACCTGCGAGGCGTCCGCAAGACTGGTGGCGTTGGCGGCGATCTTGACGATATCGGGGTCGAACTTCTCGCATTGCTCGGCGGTATCACCGAGGTCCTGCGGGGTGCCCTTCATGTTGTGGTAGCTAATGATCCGCTTCGTCTTGCCGAATCTCCGGATGTTGGCGGCGATATCCACCTCGAGGTCGACGTAATCGACTCCGGCGACGATGGCCTCGCGGAGGAGTTGCTGCCGTTTCTCCTCGGGGCCCCGCCAGAGGCCTCCGTCGGCGCCTCGACGGATGGTGATCACCATCGGGGTCGGGCGTTCCTTGAGGATTCGCTTGAGGTCCGGCTCGTGTCGGAGGCAGTCGAGGCGGAGCTCGACCAGATCAACGCCGGCCTCCGCCGCCTGCTTCCATTCCTCGGCGAGCGAAGAATGCCGGCCCCGCCCGATCGTCACGCAGATCATCGCCCGATACGCCCTGACAGGGCGCCCCCACTCAAGATCTCCCGATCCCGACGCCGGATCGGCCGCATCGCACCCGATCTTTGAATTTTACGAGACCCGCATGGATCGATGAAAGGGGGAGGCGGGCATGGTCTCACACGGTAGGTCGTTAGATCCGCCCGAACTGCTTCTCCAGGTCAGCGCGAGTGAAGACAAGGGCGGTCGGTCGGCCGTGGGGGCAGTGATGCGAGTCAGTGACGAGGTGTCGGCGGTCGAGAAGGGCCTCGATCTCAGCAGGCGTGAGGGGCTGGCCCGCCTTGATCGCCGCCTTGCAGGCGACCATGTGGAGCAACTCGGCGAGCAGGCCATCGCGGGTCGGGGGCAGCGGCTGGTTACGAAGGTGCTCGGCGAGGTCGCGGACCAGCCGGTTCGGTTCGACGTTCGGCAGCATCGCCGGAAGACTTCGGACCAGCACCGTATCCCCGCCAAACGACTCCACCTCCAGGCCGAGCTTCGCCAGGACGTCGACCTGTTCAAGGACGGCGACGGCCTCAGGCGCGGGCAGGTCGACCGGTTCGGGGACGAGCAATCGCTGCGATTCGACCTGGCCCTGCGCCACGCGCACTCGCAGTTCCTCATAAAGAATGCGCTCGTGGAGCGCGTGCTGATCGATCACGATCATCCCGTCGCCCGCCTCAGCGATCAGGTAGCTGTCGTGGACCTGGATGGCCTTGAGCTTCGGGGCGCCGAGGGATTCCGCCGGAGCGGGCGACGTTGCGGTTGGTGGCGTCGAGGGCCCGGGAATGGATGGCCTGATCGGCGGTGAGGCGGCCGAGGTAGGGATCGGCGGCGGCGCGAACTCGTCGAAGTCGGGGTCGGTCCCCCGGGCAAATCCAGCCGGGAGGGACTGCGCCCAGGTCGGGGCGGGCGTTGGGGTCTCTGTATCGATCTTTGGCCGGCTCGGCTCAAACCACGAGGCGACAGTCTGCCGGTCGCCTGGGCCGCCGCCCAGCTCAAACGACCTTGATGCGATCACGGGACCCGGCGAAAACGTCGAAAAAGCCGGCGTGGGCTCGATGCCTCGGGGCATCGGCTCCGCGGGCACGACGCCTGGATCGGCGGCCGCCTGGAGCCTCGCATGCAGATCGCTCTTGAGGAATGTCTGGCGGAGCGTGGCCAGGACGTGGCTGTAGATCCGGTTCGAGTCGCGGAATCGAACCTCGACCTTCGTTGGGTGGACGTTGACGTCCACGTCCTCGGGTGGGATGTCCAGGTTGAGAAACGCGACCGGCATCCGGCCAACCATCAAGAGCCCGCGATACGCCTCATTCAGCGCGTGAGAGAGAGAGCGATCCCGGACAAAGCGCCCGCCCAGGAAGAGGAACTGGCCCTTGGCGGTCGATCGGCTTTGCGAGGGGTGTGCGACATATCCCCAAACATGCATTTCGTCGAGACGACCTTCCACCCAGAGGAGCGACTCGGCCAGTTCTCGGCCGAAGAACAGGGCGATCCGCTCACGAATCCCGGCGACCGGCGGCAGATCGTGGACGACCTTTCCGCCCGATCGATAAGTGAGGTGGATATTCGGGTTCGCCAGCGCCACCCGAGAGAACATCTCGGCGACATGGCCAGCCTCGGTGATATCCGACTTCAGAAATGTCCGCCGGACGGGCGTATTGAAGAAGAGGTTGCGAACTTCCATGACCGTTCCAATCGGTCCGCCGCACGACCGGACCGGCCCGAAGGTCCCGCCCTCGATGCAGAGTTCCGACCCCGTCTCGGCACCCGTCTGCCGCGTCTGGCATCGAACCTTCGAGACCTCGGCGATCGCCGCCAGGGCCTCGCCGCGGAAGCCCAGTGTCCGGATTCGGAAGAGGTCCTCGGCGTCGCTCAACTTGCTTGTCGCGTGCGATGTGAAGGCGAGGATCAGGTCGTCGTCCGACATCCCGCCGCCGTTGTCAGCCACTCGGACGAGATCTTTCCCACCCCGCTCGACGCTCAGGTCGATGCGCGTGGCGCCGGCGTCGATTGCGTTCTCCAGCAGCTCCTTCACCACGCTCGCCGGACGCTCGACCACCTCGCCCGCCGCAATTTGGTTCACGACCGACGGCGGCAATTGCCGGATGATTCCCATGGCGATGATCTCCCCTATACGCTAACCTTCCTATTATACAATGTGATCTTCCGTTCAGAAAGAGGGCCAGGCTTGAACCCCGATACGGTTCGTCCCATCATCTCAGAGACGCCGGGATCTCTTCCACCAACGGTGACCGATACCCGATGAGCCTGGAACGCGACCATCCTCTCTCTTGCCTGGTACTGCATGGCCTGGGCGGCGGTCCTTATGAGGTTGCGCCGATTATCGAGGCGCTGAAGGCCGATGGGGTGGAGGTCGCCGCGCCGATCCTGCCTGGGCACGAGGGGCCTGGGCCTGTCATGCCGTCTTCATCGTGGCGAGACTGGATCGCGGCGACGATTCGGGCTTTCGACGAACTGGCCGTCGAGGGGGCTCCGGTGGCGGTCGTCGGTTTTTCGACCGGCGGGACGCTCGCCCTGGAATTGGCGACACTCCGCCCGGTGGCCCGGCAGGTGCTGCTGGCACCGTTCCTGGCGATCCGGTTCAGCCGGATCATCCCGATTGCGCCGTCGGTTTATTTGAGAGCGATCGAAGGGGTGATGCCGAATCTCTGGCGACGTCCCCCGGCCGTTCGGGATCGAGCTGTCCGGCGTCAGATTGCGACGGCGATCAGTTTCCGGACGTTCAGCCTGGGCGCGACCCGAAGCGCCCTGGAATTGATCGAGCGGGTCAAGCCGATGGTGCCGAAAATCGTGACACCGACGCTGATCTTGCAGGGCCGTCGCGATACCGTGGTCGAGCCGCGCGACGCCCGATGGTTGCTCGAACATCTCGGCTCATTGCAGAAGGATCTGGTGATCCTCGCGCGCTCCGACCACCTCCTCGCCTACGATCGCGATCGGGACGAGGTGATCCGCCGGACCCTGGACTTCATCCGGGGCCGTAATCCGAGGCTGGCCGATTAGTCGTCGTCGGCGAGAATCTGGGCGACCGGCCGCGTCGGGTCAAGACGCTCGAAGACAATCCGGGCGATCACCGTGAGCGGGACGGCGAGGATCATGCCGACGATTCCCCACGACATATCCCAGAATGCCAGCGCCAGCAGGACGATTAACGGGCTGAGCCCGACGGCCTTGCCGGTCATGAACGGTTCGAGGACATTCTCGGCGACGATGTGGAGGACGGCCAGCGCGACCGCAAAGGCCAGCGAGCGACCGGAGCCCTCAAGCTGCAAGAGCGCCGAGGCGACCGGCAGCGAATACGCGACGATCGCGCCGAGGTATGGGATGAACCGGGCGAAGAATGTGACCACACCCCAAAGAACAGCTCCCTGGATGCCGAACACCAGCATCAGCAACGCCGCCGGTACGGCGACGATCATGTTGACCTTCACCTTGACCGAGAGGTACTCGATCACCGCTCGGTTGATCGAATCGAGGGTGTCGCCAATCCTGGCGGCCTGGGCGGGTGGGAAGGCCCGCCGAATGGCCCGGGGGAACCGTGGCGCCTCCATCATCATGAAGATCACATAGAGCCCGACCAACCCCGCTTCCAGCAGGAAGTTGGCGAAGGCGCCAAAGACCTCGTGCGCGTAGTCGCCGATCCGTTCCAGGGGGATTCGGGGTGGGCTCTTCGCGTCTTGAAGGCCGAGGCCCGGAATGTATCGGCCGGCAAATTCCTGGGCACGTCCGATAAACCGGCCGGCGCGCTCCTGGTATTTGGGGAGTTCCTTCCAGAACTGCTCGGCATTGGCGAACGCCATCCAGCCGAGAGCGATTGCGATCAGGCCCAGGCCGGCCGCGATGATCAGGAGGGAGATTCCAGGCCGGACACGCTGACGGAGCCAGTCATGGAGCGGCCAGATCGCGTAGCAGAGCAGGATGGCGATCAGGACGGGACGAAGGAATTCGCCCGTCACACGGAGCAGGTTCAGCGCGGCGGCGAGGGCGACCAGCCCGACCGCCAGCCAGACCAGAATCGAGCGGTCGCGTTGCTCTTTCGGCGCAGGTTCACCGTGATCCGCGGCTACGGACGACGCAATCACTGAGTCACCTTCGATCTCGGTAGTCGTTTTCATGCGAGCCCTCCTCGCAAAACTTGCGCCTTCGGAGCTGTCGGCTCGGCGCCGTCGGGGCAATGAGGCTATGATGGATGAAGAGGTCCGGGCACTAGGTCGAATGGCGAATCGGGCATGGCGTCGTTCTCGGGATTCCTGGGTCCGCTGCTGGCGCAAGGCAAGGTCATCTTTGGGCCAGCGGACGAGGTTGACGTTCGCCCCGGAGATGCTGACGTCGCCGAGTTGGGGCGAGTTTTTGCGGGATACGCTCTCTCGGTAGGCGGTCCGCCGATAGGGTTCGATGCCCGGGCCGCTCGTGAGGCCGCCGCGCTTGTGCGGCGAGCGTGCTGGGCCCTGGTGGACGGCGAGCAGTCGGAGCGTGAGCTGCGTCGTCGGCTCGCGATGCCGATGTCGCCGTCAACGCCCGCCGAACATCTTTCCGCCGATCTGACATTCCGCTATCTGCCGCAGGTCCGGGCGCGGGCTCTGGCGATCGCGCCGGCCGATCCGATCGTTGAAATCCTTGGCGAGGTCCTGAGGCGATGGCCGCTTTCGGGTGCGCTCTCCGACATTGAGGAAGGCCCGATTGGGGCGACCGACTTCGGTGGGCATCCTGGTCTGCTCCTCATGTTCGCTGAGCGCCTTGCCGCCCACGATCGGCCGTCCTGGCGTCCTGGCCCGTCGAGTCCGGCACATGATATTTATCAGCTCGTCGCGGGGACGTCGCCCGCGGTCCCTGGAGTCCTCGGTTGGCTTCCATCATGAACGACGTCGTCGGCCGATTACAGGCTGAGGTCATCGAGCCACTGAAGCGGCGATTCGTCGGGCGGGATGAGGTCGTCGACCTGATCGCTCTGGCGGTCGCCGCTGGCGAACACCTGTTCCTCCACGGGCCGCCGGGAACCGCCAAGTCGGCCCTGATCCGCCAGTTCGCCTCCGCCGTGCGCGGCTGTTACTTCGAGTACCTGCTGACGCGGTTCTCCGAACCCAACGAGGTCTTCGGCCCGATCGACCTGATCCGGCTCCGCGAGGGGACCGTCGCCACGGTGACGACCGGGATGCTCCCCGAGGCCGAGTTTGCCTTCCTCGATGAGCTCTTCAATGCCAACAGTGCCATCCTGAATAACCTCCTGACGGTCCTCAACGAGCGGACCTACCGCCGGGGTGCGGAGGTCCACGCGCTCCCGCTGCTCTCGATGTTCGCCGCCTCGAACCACCTTCCCGAAGACGAGGATCTGCGCGCCCTCTTCGATCGCTTCCTGCTGCGGTGCCGCGTCGACAACCTGCGCCGCGATGAGATGCCCCGGCTGCTATCGGCCGGTTGGGAGCTGGAGCAATCCGGGCCGATCGAATCAACCGTTACCGCGGGCGACCTGCGTACACTCTCGCGGCAGGTCTACCGAGTCGACCTCGGGAGTGTTGCGGAGCGGTTCGCCGAGGTCGTTTGGAAGGTGCGCGACCTCGGCATCGGGCTGACGGATCGGCGTGCGGTGAAAGTATTGAAGTTGGTGGGAGCCTCGGCCCTGCTCTGCGGGCGGGTCGAGGCGAGGGTGTCGGACCTCTGGGTGCTCCGGTACGTCTGGGATCGCGAGGAGCAGGTTGCCCCGCTCGCCTCGATGATCGCCGGGGTCGTCGAGCCGGACGCCGGCGCGGCCGGGGTCCATCCGATGGCGGTCTCTCCGGCGCGGGTCGATCCCGAGGCGATGGCACGGCAGTTCGACCAGATCGCCGCCGAGATCGCGGATCGAAGGCCGGGCCTTGCCGATGCGTCACGCCTCCGGGAGCAACTCGCTGAACTGGCCGACCGCGCCGCCTGGCTGGTCGATGACCGCGCCCGCCAGCACCTGGCCGACCGCGCCCGGGCGCTACTCGCCGAACTCGGGTAGGGAGGAAACGAGCCGATGAGCGCAACCTGGCAGGATGTCCGATGCGCCCGGATTGCCACGGCCGACCTGTCCGCGCTGGCCGACCTCCGCCGCGAACGCGGCATCCGGGTCGCTGTCGACGGTCCGATCGCCTGGGTCTTCTGGAATGACGACTCGGGCGAAACGGGGGTCACGCGTCGAGTCCTGCTGGAGCGGCTCTTGCCGCTCGCGGGCGTCGAGGTCTTCGTGCATCGCGAAGGGGCCTGGTATCGGCCCGGCGCGCACCTCCCATCGTTCGACGTTCCAGTTATCGAGTGCGAATCGTGGACGTTTCTCGATCGGGCGATCCTGCCCGGCGCGGTTCCGATCGCGACAGCAAGCGCGGAGCCGGCCAGGCCGGTCGGGCTCCGGATCGTGCGTGACGGCCGTGGTGTCGCACGTCGGGCCTCGGCGCTTCGGTGTCGGCTTCGCGACCTGGCCCGATGGGCCAACCTGGCTCCGACCGTCCGGATCGAGTCGCTCCTCGGCGCCTGGTGCCCGATCGATGGAGATCCGGGCGCGGTCGAGACCCTCGTGATCGCTCGCAACGCTTCCCTACCGGAAATTTCCGATGGGCTTCGATACTGGGGCGAGTCCGTCCTGATCCCGATCGGCTTCCGGACCGATCCTGAGCTGGCCGAATCGTCGATTCGAGAGGTCGTCGGAGCTGTCGCCGATGAACTGGTGATCCTCGACGAAGCAGGCCCGGAATCGATCCCGCGCGAGGCGTTCCGGCCGCTCCGACGCGCCGGCATCCGGACGGCGATGGCCGGAGATCCTCCGCCATGAGCCACCGACGCGCTGCGCTTTACTTGCAGATACCGGCCGCGTATTGCCGGGCGTTCGGCGGGCTCCGCTGGGCGCAATACGGCGAGGTGATCGAGTTCCTCGACGGCCCGAAGGCCGGACAAACGTTCGCCTTCGCCGGTGAGATCGCTGCGTTCCTTGAGGGGCTGATGGCTGGCGGCGGCCCATGCCCGGCTTTTGGGATGGTGCTGCACCTGCTCTACATGCTGGGCCTCGGTGATCGTTCTGCCTCGCCCGCGAAGCGGACCAGGCTCCGGACGGCCCGGCTCGCCGCGTTGTTTCTTGGTGAGGGGAGCCCGCTCCGCAATGCTGGTGCGCTCTTCGCGCACCTCCTCCGCGAAATCCCCGGCGCCTCGGTGGGCGTCGCCGATCCACCCAGGATCGAAGAGGTCCTGGATTTGCTGAGCGGTGGCGGCTGGCTCCCGCAGATGGTCCTCAGCCACCCGATGCTCGGCGCGGTCGACTACGCCGAACAGCCTGCCACCGAGGCCGAGGCGTTTGAGTCGCTGGTCTCCGCACGACTCGACGAGATTTCGGATCAGGCGCTCCGGCACTGGCTCCAGTTCGGCCGGGGCCCGCTCGACCCGGGTGAGGATATTGCGATTCCACTCCCACCGCCAGGGCTTTCCGAGGCGCTGGAGCAGGTTGAGGAGCGCCCGAGGCTCGCCGGATTGAAGCGTCTGATCGACCGTCTCGACGGAGCGCTGAGCCTCCCCCCTCGCAGGCTCGACCACGACGGCCCAAAGTCCGACGGCTACGCCGACCTCGCCACCCGCGGCCAGCCCGAGCAGATCCTTCCGATCCAGTTTGCGCTCGAGCCCGAGGAGTTCCTCCGTCGGTTCGCCGAGCGCGAGCTGCTGTACTACCACCGAGAGCAGCCCACCCGTCCAGTCGTGCAGGAGTTGCTGCTCGTCCTCGATCAGGGCGTGCGGACCTGGGGCGACGTCCGGCTTGTGCTCGCCGGCGCGGCGATGGCGATGGCCCGAAGTGCCGGGCTCCGCCGGCTGGCGGTTCGGCTCACCACAACCGGCCGCGACGGCGAGGTCATCGATCCTGCCGCGCTCGATTCCGAGGCGCTCGGAAAACTCCTGGAGGCCAGTGACCTGACGCCCAACCCCTCGCGGGCGCTCGACCGGACCCTCTCGCTCGATCGCGAGACGATCCGCGACGTCATCCTGCTGACACATCCGCGAACGCTCACTGATCCCCAGGTCCGGGAAGCCGCGCAGGCGATCCGTCCCGGCGATCCGACGCGTCTCTTCGCCGTGACGGTCGACGATGGGACAAATGGTCTTTTGGTGCCGTTGCCGCGGCCGCCGGGCTGCCGACGCTGCCGCGCGTCTTGTTGAGCGACGCGACATCGTCGATGCCGTTTGATGGGCCCTACATCTTGAAACCGCGTTATGGCGGCTCGT
>DAHZZC010000842.1 GCA_027435495.1 Planctomycetales bacterium | reverse complement strand
TGACGGCCGGATCGAGGACGCCAAGACTTTGCTCTCGCTGATGATCTGCGAGGGGCTCCGGAACGCCTGATCACGCCGGAGGGTCCATCCTCGTCGTTCACAGGCTTCTCCATCGTGCGGGTTCGCCAACCGGCCGGCTCGACCCAGCCCCTGACGTCGGCGATCAGGACCTTGAGGCGATCCTCCCACTCCGACAGCATGCCCTCGCGATCCGCGATCGTCGATCCACCCTCCGAGGAATCGGCCATGGCGAGAGGCTCCAACGTGTCTTGAGGTTCCCGCACCCCGAGTGAGTCCGCCCGTCTCGGCGAGTGGAACCAGGACCGCCGGTTGGCCTTTCGCCTCAAACCCGCGTCGCCCCCGTTTCCGGATGCCGAAACCGGATCGGGATGAGCCCGTCGGGCGACGCGGTCGGATCGACGAAAAGGCGCAATCCGAGGGCATCGCGACGCCGGCCGGGAATCGGTACGTGGACGCCATCGCCGGCCGAGGGAACACGCGCCACGATCCGGCCGTCGTCCACCGAGAGCGGGACCGCTCGCGGATGCTCAACCACCACCATCGGCGGTAATGAGGCACCTGGCGGATCGGTTCGGAGGGCCAGCGACCACGGATGAAAGGGCAACAAGGGCCGACGCACCGCATACGAGACGACCACCTCGGCATCGAGACCGGGCAGGGTCGTTGCGGCAGACTCAGCGATGCCCGGCGAGAGCGAATGATCCTCGACACCCCAGATCCGGACGTGCCACGACCCGCCTCGCCCTACGGGCAACGCGAGTCCCCAGCTCCCTCGGCGCTCGTACTCGTCGCGAGGAACCGTCTCGATCACGGCCGATGGATCTTCTGGCCCGGCAGGCGGCACTCCGCGCCGGGCGACGATTCGGGTCGCGATCGAGCCCGATGACCACTCCCAGCGGAGTGTCACCCGATCGCCACCCGACCGCATCGCGCGAAGGTCGGTCGGATCGGCGAGACCTCCCGCACTCAATCGATCCCTATTCACCGAGGAAAACGTCGAGGCAATCGCCGCTCCCGGCCGGACCGAGACCGGCACCCCCGGCGAGGGAAACAATCGGCCGTCGCTCATCCGGTAGATCGCACAGATCAAATAGTAATGGACCGCATCCGGATCGAGCCCGCGGTCGACCAGGTGATCGAGCGTCGCCGGGATGCGGTCGCCGTCGCGCGGCCCCGAGGGGGCCAAGCCCCGCTTCCGGACGGCGCGGACCTCCGCCACACTCGCCGGCGCCCGCCATCGAATCGCGACTGCACCGCCTTCCAAGGCGACTTCGACCTCAGAGACGTCGGCCAGGTAGACGAACGGCCCGAGTGAGACCGCCGCGATCGACTCGGCCTCGCCCCGCCGGCTCAAAACGGCGTATCCGACCGTCTCACCGGGCGGGACGGTCCGATCGTCGAATTCGGGGGTATCGACCTCGGCGATCCGGACGCCGTCGCCCGGATGAATCAGCACACCTCCACGCTTCCGGACGACGACGTACCGGATCGGCCCGCAGCCGTCGGACGGCGGGGGCGTCCAGGTCAATCGGATGCGGTCGCCGAGCACCTGGGCCTCCATCGCGAGCGGTGGGTCAGGCGGGGTCCGGGCGAGTCCGGCAAGGGCGTCGGGCAGATCCGAAACGATCGCGAGCGACTGCCGATAGAAGTTCCGGGCGGCCGGTGGATCGGTCCGTTCGACCGCTCGCGCCCGCGCCGTCATCGCCTCAGCGCGGCGGAGCGGGGGTGTGATCTCGTCCCAGGCCGACCGGATCTCGGCCGAACTCGGGTCGACGAGCCGCCCCCACGCCTCGACCGCCGCCCTCGCCGCCACGAGCCGCCCGCCGGTCCTCGCTGATTGATAGGCCGACCGCAACCGATCGAGCTCACCCCGCCTCTGACGGACGCGATTCACCGCGTTCCTCGCCCCAGCATGATCGGGGGTCAGTTCGAGCAAACGTTCCAGGTGATCCTCGGCGAGATCGAGATCCGAGGCCCGAAAGGCGGCCTGTGCCGCCTCAAAATGCCGGCGCACGGGCTCGGCCAGTACCTGCCGGAACCCACAGGCGCATCGGGGCTCGTCGCCCCAGGGAGTCCGCCGACAGGCCGGACAATCCCACCGCATCGAGGCCCCGCAATGCGGGCACCGGGCCGACGCCGCCCGGCGCGCCACCGGGCTGATCTCGGTGACGCCGCCGCACCCGCGGCACCGGACCATCGCAAACCGCCCCGAGCCGTTCGCGGAAGCGGTTGCCGGATGCGAGGCCGTCACGCCCACCGCAGGATCGCGACCGACGCCAAGCTTCCGACACGCGCGAGCGATCCGACGATCGGCGCGGTCGGGCGCGATCCCGAGCGCGGCGGCCTCCGCGAGCAGTGCCGATCGGGTACCTGGGTCGAGCCGATCGAGCCCACGGATCGCGAACTCGACGAGGCGATCGAGCGCCTCGTCGGCCTCCATCAGGAGCGTCCGATCGTATCGGGCCCGCGATCGGGGCGAGCCGAGGTGGGTCTGGGCGTGGGCGATCACCTCGAGCCAGGCGGTCTTCTCGGCGGTGACCTGCGACTTCCGCATCCACCGCTGACGCTCGGCGTCGCCGCGGGCCTCGATGTCGCCGGCGGGCGCATCGCGCGCGACGCCGAGGGCGTCGTAAAGGTCGCGCCGGCCAAGATGGTCGAGCGCCACGCGGAGCTGCCGACGCGTCGAGGGATCGAGGACATCGGGCGTCGGTTCGATGTCGGGGTCGTCGGCCTCGACCGGGGCTGAGTGGTTAAGGCTCGGTATCGGGCGGATCAGCCGGAGCAGATCGTCCTCGTCGAGCCCGATCCGCCTGGCCTCGGCGACGAGATCGGCGCGATCGGACGCGGCCAGCCCGCCCCGGGCAGCGCGGAGCCGGACGAGGCGTTGCAGCTCGTCGAGCTTCTTCTCGCGCTCGGCCCGATGCGCCACGGCGAGCTCGGCGTCGTAAGCGGCGCGGCTGGCGGGGTCGCCGAGCAGGGCGCGCCGGAGGGCGGGGATCTCGTCGAGGAAGAGTTGATAGGTGTGCCGGTTCTTGGGGTTTCGGGTCCCCATCGACCAGGCCGGCTGCTTGCGCAGGAGCGCGGCCTCGATCGCGGCCCGATCGGCCCCGGGATCGACCTCGAGCCTGGCGTAGAAGTCGGGGACCATGTGTGCGGCGTCGACCTTGTGGCCATCTGACATCCGAGAATCCCGGGGCGGCCGATGCCGGTTCTCCGCCGAAGTCCTCCCTCTATTCTAAGCCCGCTGACCGATCGACTCCACCGCGGACCGGACTTCCCCGGAGTCGCGGCCAGGGCCAGAATAGGGGAGTGGAGAAAATCCTGCGACGGCGACTCCGCTCTACTGCGCGACCTCGATTCAACTCGCGGAGGATCCGGTTCTGCTGGCGAGCGACTTCGACGCCATCACCCTACAGCCGTTGAGCCTCAAGCATCAGGTCTGGCTCGACTTCCGCAAACCCTTCAACCTCCGGCCGGATCGCTGTTCCAAACTCTTCTACGCCGAGAACCGGGACATCCTCTGGCCCTACAGATTCATGCAGCGCGACCCCATGGACGGGATGAAGTGAGATTTCCTCGGGGACTGGTGGAGTCGGAGGCCCGGAGGCACCCGAGCGAGAGATTGCAAACTTGGTTTCGTCGGGTGGTGGACCGGTCCTGTGGCGGCGAGCCCGGGTTGATAGCCATTGAGGACAACATCGCTGTCCTGGTCGCCCTGAATGGGGAACGCTCGACGAACGAGAGCCCTGGCGAGTCGGACCGCTTCTCGACCGTCATCCAGGCCTTTGGCGATGGGCAGTTCCACATCCTCCGAGAACATGCCGCATTCCTCGGCGACGTCAAACGGGCTCTTCGGAGGCGGAAGGACGAGGCGTACCGATACCACATGGAAGGCGCCGACCGAGAGATACTCGAATACCCCTCCGCACGGTAGAAGCTGATCCGGCAGAACCCCGGCGGCCGGCTCATGATCGTCCGCTTCGTCGTCAAGGACGAGGGCAGCAAGCCGGCCGGGTGAGCCCACGACGCATCGAACTTCCCGAGAATCCTTTCGCAAATCGGCCCGGCATCGGGCAGAATGCAGGAGAGTCCTGGATCGAATCACCCACCCGTCGCCTATTCGAACCGTCGTCGCAGGAGGGTCTGGTCGCATGCACCGACGGCCATCCGTCTTTGTCGTCCTGATCGCGCTCGTCGTGATCCTCTCAGGATCGGTGCGGGCCCAGCCGACGAACGCCGAGCGCCAGGCCGTCGACCGCTTCCTCGGGCGATACTGCCTCACCTGCCACAATGACACCGATCAGGCCGCCGGGCTTGACCTCGAATCGGTCGAGATAAAGACCCTCGATCGCCATCCGAAGACCTGGGAGAAGGTCGTCCGCAAGCTGGCCGCCCGGCAGATGCCGCCGCCCAATCGGAAGCGTCCCGGGGAATCGGAGTTCGGCGCGGTCCTCGCCGCGATCGCCGACCCACTCGATCGACGGGCCGCCGAACATCCCGACCCCGGCCGCACCGAGACCTTCCGACGGCTCAATCGGACCGAGTATCAGAACGCCATCCGCGACCTGCTCGGCCTCGATGTCGACGCCTCGACCCTCCTCCCCGCCGACGAGTCGAGCCACGGGTTCGACAACATCACCGTCGGCGACCTCTCGCCCACACTCCTCGACCGATACCTCACCGCCGCTCGCAAGATCAGTCGACTGGCCCTCGGCAACCCCGGCCGATCGCCAGGTGGCGAGACCTTCCGCGTCCGGCCCGACATCACCCAGGAAGAGCATGTCGAGGGCCTGCCGATCGGTACCCGCGGCGGAACCCTCATCAATTACACCTTCCCCCAGGATGGGGATTACGAGGTCGTTGTCCGACTGACCCGCGATCGGAACGAGCACGTCGAGGGCCTTCGAGAGACGCACGAACTGGAGATCCTTGTCGACCGCGAGCGCCGGGCAATCTTTCTTCTCCAACCACCAAGGAACGACGGCGAGCATCAAACGGCCGATCTCCATCTCAAGACGCGACTCTCCGTCTCCGCCGGGCCGCATCGGGTGGGCGTCACGTTCCCGAAGAAGCCCTCGTCGTTGCCGGAGACCGCCCGGCAGCCGTACCAGGCGCACTACAACACACACCGCCATCCTCGAATTTCGCCCGCGATTTACGAGGTCTCGATCACCGGCCCACTGGACTCCACGAGACTCAGCGGGACTTTTGGACCCCTCCGATTCCTCGTCCGCCAGCCGATTGACCCCACCCACGAAGACGCCTGCGCCCGCGAGATCCTCTCCCGACTGATCCGGAAGTCCTATCGACGTCCGATCACAGAAGAAGATCTCCAAAAGCCAATGGAACTCTTCCACCAGGCCCGCGCCGGACATTCCTTCGAGGACGGCCTCGAGATGGCACTCGCCGCCGTCCTGGTCAACCCGCAATTTCTCTTCCGGATCGAGCTGGATCCCCCCGGCTCTGCGCCCGGGTCGGTCTACCGCGTCTCCGACGTCGCCCTCGCCTCGCGATTGTCGTTTTTTCTCTGGAGCAGCATCCCCGACGACGAACTCCTCGCCCTCGCCGAACGGGGCGAGCTTTCCCGGCCAGAGGTTCTTGCGCGGCAGGTCCGCCGCATGCTCGCGGATCCTCGGTCGCGAAGCCTCGTGACCAACTTCGCCGATCAGTGGCTGCACCTTCGCAATCTCGACGCCATCACCCCGGATTTACGCCTCTTTCCCGACTTCGACGACAACCTCCGCCAGGCGTTCCGCCGGGAGACGGAATCCTTATTTGAAGACGTGATTCTTCACGATCGAAGTGTTCTCGATCTTTTGAAGCCCGGCCGGATGGAGCTGAACGAGCGGCTGGCGAAGCATTATGGGATTGCGCATATTTATGGGAGTCGGTTCCGCTCGGTGCCGGTGGCGCCGGGCGATCGGCGCGGCGGGTTGCTGCGAGAGGGGAGCATTCTGACGGTCACCTCGTACGCGACCCGGACCTCGCCGGTGATTCGCGGGAAGTGGGTGCTGGAGAACATTCTCGGGACGCCGCCGCCGCCCCCTCCGGCGAACGTTCCCGCGCTGAAGGACAACACGATCGCGAGCCATCTCTCGGTGCGTGAGCGGCTGGCCGAGCATCGCCGGAACATCGCCTGCGCGGGCTGCCACCGGCTGATGGACCCCGTTGGCTTCGCCCTTGAGAACTTTGACGCCGTCGGCCGATGGCGCGACGATGAGGAGGGCCGGCCGGTCGACGCCTCGGGGGGGCTTCCCGACGGTCGATCGTTCGATGGTGTCGACGGGCTGGAAAAGGCTCTGCTGGACCGGCCCGAGCTTTTTGTGACCGCGATGACCGAGAAGCTTTTGACCTTTGCCCTCGGGCGCGTGGTCGGCGATCGCGACGCGCCGGCCGTCCGCAAGATCGTCCACGAATCGCGTCGTGGGCCATATCGGTTCTCGTCGCTGATTCTTGGGATCGCATCGAGCACACCGTTTCAGATGAGGAGGTCAGAATGATCGTGACCAGGCGGGCTCTCCCGCGCCGGACGTTCCTCCGCGGCCTGGGGACGGCCCTGGCCCTCCCACTGCTCGACGCGATGATCCCGCCGATGACGGCCCTGGCCGAGACCGCCGCCGCGCCGGGGCGTTTACGTCGTCTGGGATTTGTATATATTCCGATGGGATGCGACATCACGCGATGGACCCCTCCGGAAACCGGTAAACTCGATCGGCTCTCGCCGATTCTGGAATCGCTGGGGCCGGTGAAGGGGGACGTCGCGGTTCTGACGAACCTGGAGCTGCGCAACGCCTATCCCGGGACGCACGCGACGTCCAACGCCTCGTTCCTTAGCGCCGCGAAGGCGAAGCTGACCGAGAGCACGGATTATCACCTTGGGACGACCGTCGACCAGGTGGCCGCGCGGCGGATCGGGAGCGAGACGCCGCTCCCCTCGCTGGAGCTGGCGATGGACCTGCTGGCGACGGTCGGACAGTGCGACAACGGCTATGCGTGCGTGTATCAGAATAATCTTTCGTGGTCGTCGCCGACGACGCCGCTGCCGGCCGAGGCCCATCCGCGGGTTGTTTTCGAGCGGCTGTTCGGCGACGGCGGCTCGGCCGTGGAGCGTCAGGAGGCGCGGAAGCAGCGGGCGAGTTTGCTCGACTCGATCACCGACGAGATCGCCCGATTGCGGAAGCGGCTCGGGCCCTCGGACCGCGAGCGGGTCGGGCAATACCTGGAGAGCCTTCGCGAGGTGGAGCGGCGGATTCAGCGGGCCGAGGCGAACGCGAAGGACGGCGCGCTGCCCGACCTCGACCGCCCGACGGGCGTTCCGGCCTCGTACGCCGATCACGCCCGGCTGATGTTTGACCTCCAGGTGCTGGCCCTTCAGGGAGACATCACGCGGGTGGTCACGTTCCAGCTTGCTCGCGAGACCAGCGGGCGGACCTACCCGGAGATCGGCGTTCCCGACTCGCACCATCCGCTGACCCATCACGGGAACGACCCGGCGAAGATCGCCCGGATGGCGAAGATCAACGCCTTCCACGTCTCGCTTTTCGCCGGCTTCCTCCAGAAACTCAAGGCGACGCCCGAGGCGGGCGGCTCGCTGCTGGACCACTCGCTGTACCTTTACGGCAGTGGCATGGGCAATCCCAACCTCCACGATCATACCAACCTGCCGATCCTGGTCGCCGGGGGTGCCGCCGGTCAAATGCGAGGCGGGCGACACATCCACTTCGCCGAGCCGACCCCGCTGGCGAACCTTCACCTGACCCTGCTAGACAAGGTTGGCGTCCACGTCGACTCCTTCGCCGATAGCAGGGGCCAGTTGGACGAGCTGTTCGAACCCCTCTCGATCTGACCGGCCTGGAGACCGATCGCGATGTCTCTTGCTCGTCCCATCCTCGCGGCCCTTGTCCTGGCGTCGATCGTCCCCGCGGGACGGGCCGACGAGTCCTCGGTCGCGGATGCCGCGGAGCGATCCGACCGTCCCGCCATCCGCGCGCTGCTCGCCCGAGGCGCTGATGTCGATCGTCCCCAGCCCGACGGCATGACGGCGCTGCACTGGGCCGCCCATCGCGACGACCTCGAACTGGCCCGGCTCCTGGTCGGTGCGAGGGCCGACGTCCGGAAGTCGAACTCGTACGGCGTGACGCCGCTTTCGCTCGCCTGCGAGAACGGCAACGCGGCGATGGTGGAACTGCTCCTCAACGCCGGCGCCGACCCGAACGCCCGGCTTCGCGGCGGAGAGACCGCGCTGATGACCGCGGCCCGCACCGGACGGATCGGACCCGTGAAGGCCCTGCTGGCCCGAGGCGCGGACGTCAACGCCCGGGAATGGCACCAGCAAACGGCGATCATGTGGGCCGCGGCCGAGGGTCATTCGGAAGTGGTCTCGACCCTGATCCAGGCGAAGGCCGACTTCCGAACACCGCTCGAGACCGGCTTCACACCGCTCGCGTTTGCCGCCCGAGAGGGCCGGATCCAGACGGCCCGCGTCCTGCTGGCGGCCGGGGCCGATGTCAACGAGGCGATGCAGCCGAAGCGGCGGTACTTCAACCGGTCGCCCCGGCCTGGAACCTCGCCGCTGATGCTCGCCGTGGAGAACGGCCACTTCGACCTGGCCGTGATGCTCCTCGAATCGGGTGCCGACCCGAACGACCAGCGATCGGGCTTCACACCGATGCACGCGCTCACCTGGGTCCGCAAGCCGAGCCGCGGTGACGGCGAGGACGGCGACCCGCCCCCGACCGGCTCCGGGAAACGCGATAGCCTCCAATTCCTCGCGGACCTGACCGCGCACGGCGGCGACGTCAACGCCGTCCTGAAGCGGGGCCGAGCGGGACGCGGCGTCCTCAGCCGGCGCGGAGCGACCCCGTTTTTGCTCGCCGCCTCGACGGCCGACGTTCCGATGATGCGGGCCCTCCTATCGCTTGGCGCCGATCCGAACCGCCCGAACGCCACGCGATCGACGCCCCTGATGGCCGCCGCCGGCCTGGGCTGTCTCGCGCCCGGCGAGGAGGCCGGCACCGAGGATGAGGCGATCGAGGCCGTCCAGCTCGCGATCGAGCAGGGCGGCGACGTCAACGCCATCGACGAGAATGGCGAGACGGCCATGCATGGTGCCTCCTACAAGAACTTCCCGAGGGTGGTCCGCCTGCTCGCCGACCGAGGCGCGCGGCCCGAGGTCTGGAATCACAAGAACAAATACGGATGGACCCCGATCACGATTGCCGAGGGACACCGCGTCGGCAACTTCAAGCCGTCGCCGGAGACGCTCGCCGCTCTGCACGACGTTCTTGCACACGGCCGGGAGCCGAGTAAATTAGGGAGTCTACGACCGGAGGCGCCCTCCGCGGCCGTCGCCACGCGACATTGACGCGTGCCCGCGAGGAACCCTCCGGTCCCCTTGCCCTTATCCAGACCATCGGAGCCGCACGGCCATGACGCCCCAGGTGTCGCTTACGGTGAGCCATCGAAACGGTCGAAAATGTGCCTCGAGCGGGTCGCCCTGGGAGCCGATCATCGGCTACTCACGCGCGGTCCGCTCGGGCGACTGGATCCTCGTCACGGGGACCGTCGGCCTCGAGCCGGACGGACGCTTCAGCGCGACAGCCCGACAACAAACGCGGCGGGCCCTCGAGATCATCCTGGCCGCGATCGAATCGCTCGGCGGCAAGCCGACCGACGTTGTCCGGACGCGGATGTACGTGGCGAACATCGAGGACTGGAAGGAGATCGGCGAGGTCCACAGCGAGTTCTTCGAATCGATCCGACCGGCGACGACCATGGTCCAGGTGGCCCGGCTGATCGACCCTGAAGCGCTTGTCGAGATCGAGGCCGACGCGATGATCCAGCACGAGGTTGAGGGCCGAGCCCTTTAACCCCCCCGACCCCTCACCGGCCCGATTTCCGTAGCTCGGCCGGAGCCGTCCGCCCCGCCAGGTGATCAACATAGGCCGTCACGGCGCGAAGATCGTCGGGGTCGAGCGTACGACCCCAGCCTTCCATCCGGGTTCCGGCGACGCCCTTCGCAATCACGGCGGCGACCTGATCGGGTCGGTCACCGTGCTTCCATTCGTCGTCGGTCAGATTGCCGACGGGCGGGTTGGCGATCGTCGGGGCGAGTGGTCCGTCGCCGCGGCCCTCGTTGCCGTGGCAGACGGCGCACCGCCCGAGGAAGACGTCGCGCCCTCGCGAGAGGATCGGATCGCCGGCAACCTCGGCCGGAGCCGGCGGCACCGACCGGCCGAACATCCGGAAGGCGGCGAAGCCGCCCGCCACCAGTACGATCATGAAAAGCCCGACCCATCGCGCGGCCCTCGGATCGATGGCGGACTCAGGAGCGGGAGCGGACGCGGGCGGGATCGGTTCGTCGGTCGACATGGTCGGGGTCCTCGGGGTCGATGATCGGTCACGGTGGAGCAGGAAATCAAGCAGGTCGCCAACGCCATCCGCGAGGCCAGGAGCCTTGGGCCTGTCCTAAAGGGGCTCGGGGCGTAAGCCCGCCGCCGGCGGTCCGCCTGGAGGCCAAGGGTCCCCTCAATGCACACGATCCCAACCCGGCGGATTCTGGACTGACACACGCTCCTAAAACCGCCCGGAGCCGGTACCTCGCTCGTTATCCACGCGGGCATGGAAGGCGTTCATTTCGGCTAATGCTTCCTCCGGCCACGGCGCCTTCGCTTCCACGATCCGCCCCGCCGTCCCGATGACTTTCTCCTGCTCCCGACGACGCACCGCTTCGACAGCGTGGCCTTCGTCTCACGCCAGTCCGCCACCGCCGGAGCCAGGTTCGCACCGAGGATCACGGCATAGGCGGCGATGGCAAAGGCCAGCGGCGAATGTTCGCAATCCATTATTATAATTAAATTTTCACATATAACATACCTCACAAATTAATACAATTTATGTTCGACGACCAATAATCCTTTAGCTGCTCCTCGGCAATGCGTATAGCCGAGCCTAAAACCTGTTTTGGGTTTATCCCAAGGGGGGTTTTACAAAAGACGCCCACTAGAGGTTGGCGATGCCAAAGGGTGACGCTCGTGACGAAATCGGTATTCACACAAAAATACGACCGATTTCGATTGCTCATGATTGAGGCTCGCAAGTCGGCGGATCTCACTCAGGCCGAGCTAGCCACCAGGCTATCTCGCCCGCAGTCCTTCGTCTCGAAATACGAACGTGGGGAGAGACGCCTAGACGTGGTCGAATTTCTTGAAGTCGCTCGGGAACTGGGCATGGATGCCGTGACGTTCATCAAGAAGCTCGACGACGCTTAGCCTCGCCGCAGAACTGGGATAGCAATGAAAATCGTCCGCGAGGAAACGCTGATTTGCAAAGGTGATTACGCCACTTCTGATGATTGGCGTTTGACCCGCTCGACCCTCTATCAAGCGATCCGGAATGTCGATTGGCCGCGAGGGAGCGGCACGTTCACGATATACCCCGAGGAAGGGAAGCAACGCGGGAAAGGCAATGGCGTCACACCCATCAAGATGGGGCTGATGGAAGAGCTCCAGTCGCAAGGATGGAAGCTAGAGGTGCCTCTCGACATCGCGATTGTTCACCGACCCGGCAAGCTCGATGCCGTGCTTTCCACGTCACACGGCCCGGTCGCTCTCGAATGGGAGACGGGAAACATCTCGTCGAGCCACCGGGCACTCAACAAGATGGCCCTCGGCCTCATGAAAGGGATTCTTGCGGGCGGTATCCTCGTCGTGCCGTCGCGGCCACTTTACCGGTTCCTCACCGACAGGATCGGCAACTTCGACGAACTGGCCCCCTACCTCGACCTTTGGAAGTCGATCCCTTGCGAGGCGGGCGTTCTCGAACTCGTC